>JAJUGK010000059.1 GCA_029268205.1 Nocardioidaceae bacterium | reverse complement strand
GCAGCACCAGCACGACCCAGGCATCCGGGCTGGCGTCCCCCGGGATCCACGCACACCGCTTCGCGAGTCCCGGTGCCCCCAGGACCACCACCGGGGCCGAGGGATCCAGCGGGGCCCGGGGCTCGCTGCTCGGCTGGTGCGGCACGGCGACGTACGCCGCGGCCTCGGCGTCGATCAGCGCGTCGGCGAGGTCGCCGGCGTCCAGCGCGGCCAGGCCGCACGCCGCGCCGCAGGGGACGAGCCCCTCGAAGTCGGTGGCGGAGAGCGGACGCGCCCGCAGCTGCCCGGCCCGTGACGGGCCCGGGCGACCGGTCCAGCGGCGGGGTCGTGCCACGTCCCCATGGTAGATCGGCCTACCCTGGGACACGTGACCCGCGACGTGCAGCCCGGCAGTTCCACCCGGCTCGACCACTACGTCGACCGCTACGCCGCGCGCACCCGGGGCATGACCGCCTCCGAGATCCGCGCCCTGTTCTCCGTCGCGTCCCGCCCCGAGGTCGTCTCGCTGGCCGGGGGGATGCCCAACATCTCCGGTCTGCCGCTCGACGTGGTCGGCGACGCCATCGGCGACCTGGTGCAGGAGCAGGGCACCGTCGCGATGCAGTACGGATCGGGCCAGGGCGTGCCCGAGCTGCGCGAGCAGATCTGCTCGGTGATGGCGCTCGAGGGCATCGAGGCCCACCCCGACGACGTGGTCGTGACCGTCGGCTCCCAGCAGGCCGTCGACCTGGTCACCCGGATCTTCTGCGACCCCGGCGACGTGGTGATCTGCGAGGCGCCGTCCTACGTCGGCGCGCTCGGCGTCTTCCGCGCCTACGAGTGCGACATCGTGCACGCCGAGATGGACGCCGACGGGCTCGTGCCCGAGGCGCTGCGGCAGGCGATCCTGGCGACCAAGGCCGCCGGCAAGACGATCAAGTTCCTCTACACGATCCCGAACTACCACAACCCCGCCGGCGTCAGCATGAGCGCGGAGCGGCGCCCCGAGATCCTCGAGATCTGCCGGGAGGCCGACATCCTCGTACTCGAGGACAACCCCTACGGCCTGCTCGGGTTCGACCGCGAACCCCACCGCGCGCTGCGCGCCGACGAGGCCGAGGGCGTGATCTACCTCGGTTCGTTCTCCAAGACCTTCGCCCCCGGGTTCCGGGTGGGGTGGGCGCTGGCGCCGCACGCGGTCCGCGAGAAGCTGGTGCTCGCCCAGGAGTCGGCCACCCTGTGTCCGCCGCAGTTCTCCCAGATGGCGGTGTCGTCCTACCTCGCCCGGCACGACTGGCAGGGCCAGATCAAGCAGTTCCGCGAGATGTACCGCGAGCGCCGCGACGCGATGGTCGAGGCGCTCAGCGACCTGATGCCCGCCGCCTGCCAGTGGAACGTCCCCGACGGCGGCTTCTACGTCTGGCTGACGCTGCCGCCGGGGATCGACGCCAAGCTCATGCTCCCCCGCGCGGTCACGGCCCGGGTGGCGTACGTGCCGGGCACCGCCTTCTTCGCCGACGGCTTCGGCACCTCCAGCATGCGGCTGTCGTACTGCTACCCCTCCCCCGAGCGGATCCGGGAGGGCGTACGCCGCCTCGCCGGTGTGCTGGAGGAGGAGATGGAGCTGCGCGAAACGTTCGGGACGCTGACCGACCCCGCTCCTGACCGGCGCGCGGTCCCCCGCAGCGACTACGACTCCCCGTCGACCGACCTGACCTGAGTGCGCCACCGACTCCCCACCCCCAGGAGCCAGCGATGACCGCAACCCCGTCCGAGACCGGCCCCGCGGGCCGCGTCGTCGTCCTCGCCGGCGGGCTCTCCCACGAACGCGACGTCTCCCTGCGCTCGGGCCGGCGCCTCGCCGAGGCGATGCGCAGCCACGGCATCGAGGTCGAGCAGCGCGACGTCGACGCCGGGCTGCTGCCGGCGCTGGCCGCGCAACCGCCGGCCTGCGTGATCCCGGTGCTGCACGGCGAGTCCGGCGAGGACGGCGCGATCCGCGAGGTGCTCGAGCTGCTCGACCTGCCCTACGTGGGCTCCCGGCCGGCCGCGTGCCGGGTCGCCTTCGACAAGCCCGTGGCCAAGTCGGTCGTCGCGCGGGCCGGCGTCGCGACCCCCGACAGCGTCGCGCTCCCGCACGAGATCTTCCGTGAGCTCGGCGCCACCGCGGTGATGGAGGCGCTCGTACGCCGTCTGGGCCTGCCGTTGATGGTCAAGCCCGCCCGCGGCGGCTCCGCGCTCGGGGCCTCGGTCGTGCACGACGCCGCGGCACTGCCCGGTGCCATGGTCAGCGCGTTCGCCTACGGTCCGGTGGCGCTGGTGGAGCGGTTCGTCACCGGAGTCGAGGTCGCCGTCGGGGTGCTCGACGACGGCGAGGAGCCGTGGGCCCTGCCGGCCGTCGGCATCGAGCCCGACGGCGGGTTCTACGACTACACCGCCCGCTACACCGCCGGCAGCACGCGGTTCAGCGTCCCGGCGAAGCTCGACGACGACGTCGCGCGCGCCTGCGCCGAAGCGGCGGTCACCGCCCACACCGCCCTCGGGCTCCGCGACCTCTCCCGCACCGACCTGATCATCGACGACGCCGGCACGGTCTGGTTCCTCGAGGTCAACTCCGCGCCGGGGATGACCGAGACCTCCACCGTGCCGCTCGCCGCCCAGGCCGCCGGGCTCGACCTCGGGGAGGTCTGCGGGCGCCTGGTCCGGCGCGCGATCGCCCGCTGCGCTCCCGCCGACCCGCCCGCCTGACGCCGACCCGCACACCCCCGTACGACCCACCACCGGCCGCCTGGCCGCTCACCGCCGAGGTGCCCATGCCACTCGACCTGCCGTACCGGACCACGATCCTCACCGCCCTGGGCTGGTTCAAGGTGATGGGATTCCGCTTCCAGATCAGCGGCCAGGAGCAGGTGCCGCGGCGCGGCGGTGCCGTGCTCGCGATCAACCACATCTCCTACATCGACTTCATCATGGCCGGGCTCGGTGCGCATCCCTCGCGCCGTCTGGTGCGCTTCATGGCCAAGCGCGAGACCTTCGACCACCCGATCACCGGGCCCCTGATGCGCTCCTACCGGCACATCTCCGTCGACCGCGCCGACGGCATCGCCTCCTACCGCTCGGCGATCGACAACCTGCGCCGCGGGGAGGTGGTCGGCGTGTTCCCCGAGGCCACGATCTCGCGGTCGTTCGAGATCAAGGAGCTCAAGTCCGGCGCGGTGCGACTGGCCGCGGAGGCCGAGGTGCCGCTGATCCCGGTGATCCTGTGGGGGACCCAGCGGGTGATGACCAAGGATCATCCGCGCGACTTCGGCCGCGGCAAGACCATCGCCATCACCGTCGGGGAGCCGATGCACCCCGACGGATCGGACCCGGCGGGTGAGACCGCAGCACTGAAGGCCGCCATGGAGCAGCTGCTCGACGAGACGATCGCCGCCTACCCCGCCGAGGAGCAGCCGCCCGGCTCCTGGTGGCTGCCTGCCCGGCACGGCGGGAGCGCGCCCACCCCGGAGCAGGCGAAGGAGCTCGACGCCGCGGAACTACGGGAGCGCGCCGCCAAGCGGGCGGCGAAGCGGGACGCGAAGCGCTCGAAGGGCTCGTAGACCAGGAGCGCCGCGCGACCCGTCACGGCGACGTCCCACCCCCACCGCGGTGGGCCGTGGCGCTGATCGGGCTGTCGCCACAGCCTATTTGTCGACAAAGCGACTAGTCGCTAGGTAGCGGAATTGACTTATGGCTAGATCGTTAGAGCGCTAGATCGGCCGGTCGGTCCGATTCCGCGGGTCCATGATGTCGACGATGCGCTGCAGGTCGGCCATCGAGGCGAACTCGACGGTGATCTTGCCCTTGCGCTTGCCGAGGTCGACCTTCACCCGGGTCTCGAACCGGTCCGAGAGCCGGTCGGAGAGCTCCGCCAGCCCGGGGGCGGTCGGCTGCGGCCGACGGACGGCCGGACGGCCGGTGCCGCCCAGGTCGCCCACCGCGACGATCTCCTCCAGGCCCCGCACCGAGATGCCCTCGGCGATCACCCGCGCCGCGAGCCGATCCTGGATCTCGGCGTCCTCGACGGCCAACAGCGCCCGGGCGTGGCCGGCCGAGAGCACCCCGGCGGCCACGCGGCGCTGCACCGCCGGGGAGAGGCGCAGGAGCCGCAGCGTGTTGGAGATCTGCGGCCGGCTCCGGCCGATGCGCTGGGCCAGCTCGTCGTGGGTGCAGCCGAAGTCGTCGAGCATCTGCTGATAGGCCGCCGCCTCCTCCAGCGGGTTCAGCTGGGAGCGGTGCAGGTTCTCCAGCAACGCGTCGCGGAGCATGTCGTCGTCGCCGGTGTGCCGGACGATCGCGGGGATCGTCTCGAGCCCGGCCTCCTGGGTGGCGCGCCAACGCCGCTCACCCATAATCAGCTCGAAGTCGTGCTCACCGTCCTCGATCGGCCGCACCACGATCGGCTGCAGCAGGCCGATCTCCCTGACCGAGTGGACCAGCTCGGCCATCGCCTCCTCGTCGAAGACCTGACGGGGCTGGCGCGGGTTCGGCCGGATCGCGGCGACCGGCACCTCGGCGAAGTAGGCGCCGATCGAGGTCTCGCCCGCCGGCGCCGGGGCAGCAGCGGAGTCGCTCCCGGTGTTCCCGGTGTTCCCGGTGTTCGCGTCGGCTCCGGCGGCGTCCGTGGACGCCAGAGTCGATCCCTGCGCCGATCCCTGCACCGATCCCTGGGCCGGATCCGCGGGACCCGACTGCTCGGTGCTGATCGGTTCGGGCGCCGTGGGGATCAGCGAGCCCAGTCCCCGACCCAACCCCCGGCGCGCTGGCTTGTTCGTCATGCCGTGCCCTCCTCGTCCTCGCCGCTGCCGACCGCCACCTCGGCCCGCGACGCCATCTCGCGCGCAGCCTCCCAGTAGCTCAACGCGCCCGGCGAGCCGGGGTCGTAGGTCATCACCGTCTGGGCATAGCTCGGCGCCTCGGAGACCCGCACCGACCGGGGGATCACCGTCTTCAGCACCTGGTCGCCGAAGTGGGAGCGGACCTCGTCACCGACGCCGGCGGCGAGCCGCGTGCGCCCGTCGTACATCGTGAGCAGGATGGTGGAGATCTCCAGGCGCGGGTTGAGGTGCGCCTTGACCATCTCCACGGTCTCGATCAGTTGCCCGAGGCCCTCGAGGGCGTAGTACTCGGCCTGGATCGGGATCAGCATCTCCTCGCCGGCCACCAACGCGTTGAGTGTCAGCAGGCCGAGTGACGGGGGGCAGTCGATGAGCACGTAGTCGAACCGCTCCTCTGTGGGAGTGGCGTCCAGATAGGCGGCGATCGCCTTGCGGAGCCGGGACTCCCGCGCGACCAGGCTCACCAATTCGATCTCAGCGCCGGCGAGGTCGATGGTCGCCGGCGCGACCGCGAGATTCGGCACCTCCGGGCACGGCTGCACGATCTCCTGCAACGGCCGCTCGTCGATCACCGCGTCATAGATCGACGGGGTGCCGCGCCGGTGCTCGATGCCCAGGGCGGTGGAGGCGTTCCCCTGGGGGTCGAGGTCGATGACCAGGACCCGGAGTCCCTGCTGCGCGAGCGCGGCGCCGATGTTGACCGTGGTCGTGGTCTTGCCGACCCCACCCTTCTGGTTGGCGACCACCACCGTACGGGTGCGTGCCGGGCGCGGGAGGGGCTCCCGGGTGCTCAGCCCCTTGCGGACCAGCAGCTGGTGCTCGACCGACCGGGCCAGCGGCGTCGAGGCGTCACCGAGCCCGGACGTGCCCGCGGCGTAGTCGGCGGCGGTGCGGACCCCGGGTCCGGGCGCCGGCGACGGCCCGAACTTGCTCGCGTCGACATCATTCTGTCGTTCCACCTGGTACTCCCTGGCTTGCTGGCTTCGACCGGTGCATGGTCATCATCGTCGACCACGCCGACACGCGGATCGGGCTCACCGGCCCTGGCCACCGCCGCAGTGTTTCACGTGGAACCGAGGGGCCCCAACCGCGGGCCTCGCGCTCTCGGGACGGGCCCATGGAACCGTCCCACAGCAATCGACGTTCCACGTGACACCTCGGTCCGCCACCGCCGAGGTGGGCCGGTTTCACGTGAAACCACCACCACCGCTGGCTGTGGACACAACTGGGGACAACCGGCGATTCCCGCGCCACCATTGCCTTTTCGCTGTGGATGAATCGGGCAACCGGGACGAGCTGTGCAGCACCCCGCCAGGCATCCCGTCGGGCGACGATCCGTTGCGCGGGTCTCTGGCGTGGGGGTCCCAGGGGTCGGACCCGTCGCCGGTCAGCCGGCCGCGCGGGAGATCCGGATCGCCCGGACGCGCGGGAGGCCGCCACCACCGAGCTCGAGGATCGCAACGTCGGAAGCGGCGATCTTCGCTCGCCGCAGTTGCTTGGTGGCAGCGGCAATCTCGTCCTCGGCCGATGCGCCCTTCAGCGCGAGCATCGATCCGCCCGGGGCCACCAGGGGCAGGGACCATCCGACCAGCCGGCCCAACGGCGCCAGCGCGCGCGAGGTGACCACCGCGAAGGCCCGGTTGCCGTGCAGCTCCTCGGCCCGGCCGCGGACCACCTCGACGTTGGCGAGTTCCAGATCGTCGACGACCTCCTGCAGGAAGGTCGTCCGCCGCAGCAGCGGCTCCACCAGCGTGACCCGCAGGTCGGGCCGGGCGAGTGCCAGGACCAGACCGGGAAGCCCGGCACCGCTCCCGAGGTCGGCAACCGTGGCACCCGCTCCGATCCCCTCGGTGAGCGGGACGCAGTTGAGCACGTGCCGCTCCCACAGCCGCGGCACCTCCCGCGGGCCGAGGAGCCCACGGATGGTGCCGGCGCCGGCGAGCCAGCCGACGTACCGCTCGGCCAACGGGAGCCGTTCAGCGAAAACCCCCCGCGCCGCGGACGGCACGGGGGGCGTTTCACGTGAAACGTCGTCGGTCACGCGCCGTCCTCGGCCGGCAGGATGACCACGTGCCGCCGCTGGTCCGCTCCCTCGGACTCCGAGCGGAGACCCGCCGCGGCGACGGCGTCGTGGACGACCTTGCGCTCGAAGGGCGACATCGGCTCCAGGTGTACGGAAACCCCGGAGGACCGGACGTCGGCGACCTTCTCCGCCGCGAGCTGCTCGAGCGCCGCCCGACGACCCGCGCGGTAGCCGGAGATGTCGAGCATCAGTCGGGACCGCTCGCCGGTCTCGCGGTAGACCGCGAGCCGGGTGAGCTCCTGTAGCGCCTCCAGCACCTCGCCGTCGCGCCCCACCAGGTGGCTCAGGTCGGCGCCGACGATGGACACCAGAGCCCGGTCGCCCTCGACATCCATGTCGAGATCACCGTCCAGGTCGGCGATGTCGAGCAGTTCCTCGAGGTAGTCGGCCGCGATGTCTCCCTCGTTCTCGAGTCGCTCGACCTTCGACGGGCGCGCCGACTCCTCGGGCGCACTGGTCTCGGACGGCACGGTCTCGGTGTCGCTCATGTCGATCTCTCCTCACGTCGGCACTCGCCGATCGGCTGACCGCGCGTCGGCACCGACGCGCTCGCGGCTCGGGCCGCGGGGGACTACTTCTTCTTGCCGGGCTTGCGTTGACTGCGCGGGGCGCGCTTGGGCTGCACCCGCGCCGGCCGCGGGGGCTCCTCGACCGTGGCGGGCTCCGCCGCTGCGGAGTCCTCGCCCAGCGAGCGACCCTTGCGTGCGGCCTTGGCCGCATCGCGGTCGGCCTTCGCCTTGGCGGCCGGCGTGCCGGGCGCGGGGTTGCGCCGGATCACGTAGAACTGCTGGCCCATGGTCCACAGGTTGGAGGTGGTCCAGTAGAGCAGCACGCCGATCGGGAACGCGACGCCGCCGATCGCGAAGACCAGCGGGAGGATGTAGAGCAGCATCTTCTGCTGCTGGGCGTACGGGCCGCTCATCGCGTCGGCCGGCATGTTCTTGCTCATCAGCTGGCGCTGGGTGAGGAAGGTCGTCGCCGTCATCGCGACCACCAGCGTTGCGGCCAGCAGCATGACGGTCACGTCGCCGTCGGCGCGCAGGAAGGTGTCGGCGATCCGGCCACCGAACAGCGTCGCCTCGCCGAACTGGGTGGCCTGCTCCTGGCTCAGGATCCCCTTCGGTCGCTCGTTCGCCGCCTCATTGAGCAGCCGGAACAGCGAGAGGAAGATCGGCATCTGCAGCAGGATCGGCAGACAGGACGCGAACGGGTTGGTGCCGGTGTCCTTGTAGAGCTTCATCGTCTCCTGGGCGAGACGCTCCCGGTCGTGCTTGTACTTGTTCTGCAGCTCCTTGACCCGCGGCTGCAGCAGCTGCATGTTGCGCGAGCTCTTGATCTGTTTGACGAACAGCGGGATCAGCGCCGCCCGGATCACCAGGGTCAGCCCGACGATCGACAGCGCCCAGGAGGCACCCCCCGCCGGATCCATCACGTTGCTGAGCAGGTTGTGGAACCCGACGAGCACCACGGAGGTGATCCAGTACAGCGGCGTGATGATGAGGCTGCCGATGGAAACGAAGAAGTCGATCACTCAGGCTCCTGTGCGCAGAGGGTCGGTCGGCCGCGCGGTGCGCGCGGGAGGAACGGGGTCGTAGCCGCCGGCGGCCCAGGGGTGGCAGCGGGCCAGGCGGCGTACGGCGAGCCAGGAGCCGCGACCGGCGCCGTGGGCGCTCACCGCCTCGAGCGCGTAGGCCGAGCAGCTCGGGTGGTAGCGGCAGACCTGGCCGTACAACGGGCTGATCAGCAGCCGGTAGGCCCGCAGCAGACCGATCAGCAGCCAGCGCAGCGGGTTGTGGTGCCGCAGCGCCTCGCGCACGGAGCGCCCCGCCGGCTCGGCGTCGCTCATCGGCGGGCACCCGTGGGGGAGGAGGCCAACCGGTCCAGGGCCCGATCGAGGTCCCGGCCCAGAAGCAGCGAGGACGCCGATCCCGCCGCCGGTAGCGCACGCACCGCGACCACGGACCCGGCCGGCAGCCGGTCGAGCCGCTCGGCGACCTGGGCACGCAGCCGCCGCTTGACGCGATTGCGGTCGACCGCGTTGCCGACCGCCTTGCTCACCACGAAGCCGACCTGTGCCGCCGGTGCCAGTGTTGACGCCGGTGCCAGTGCCGGTGTCGCCGCCCCCGCGGGGTCCGACCCCTCGGATCCGGGCTGCCACAGGTGGACGACCAGCGTCCGGGCAGGCAGCCGCCGACCCCGGCGTACGGCGAGCGCGAACCCTCGCCCGGAGGTCAACCGGTGCGCACGCGGCAGCACGGCTGCCGGGATCAGACAGCCAGGCGGTTGCGGCCCTTGCGGCGGCGCGAGGACAGGATCGCCCGGCCGGCGCGGGTGCGCATGCGCAGACGGAAACCGTGCGTCTTGTGACGGCGACGGTTGTTCGGCTGGTACGTACGCTTGCTCACAGGTATCTCCGATGCATCGAGCGGGTGCAGGTCTGTGGGGAGCCGGGTCGCGCAGCGGCGCGCGTTCGAACGCCACCGCGAGCCACGCCCGCCCAGGGAAGTGGACATGCGGCACCGGTCGACACCGGTCCGACCGCCCAACGGTACGCGGGCCCCGGGAAGCCGGTCAAACCGACCTAGCATGCCGCGCGGCCGCCGGGCCACCGACACGCCCGACCCCGAGTTGTCCACAGGGCGGGGACCGCGACCCGTTCGCGGGGCCGAGCCTGTGGACAACTTGTTGCTGGTGGCAGGATCGCCTTGTTAGCGTCGCGGTTTCCCGACCGCGCCTCCCGCGTGCACACCTTGTGGACAAACGTGTGGAAGCAATGAAGCGACAACCGAAGGGACGTCCGTGGGCACCGAGGAGCAGGGGCAGACCCCGCCCGCCGCGCAGGAGCGGCCGGATCTGGCCACCGTCTGGTCCTCACTCATCGACGACCTCCCGGCCAACCAGCGCGGGTGGTTCGCCAACTCCCAGCCGGTGACGCTGCACGAGGGCACCGCGATCGTCGCCGTCCCCAACGACTTCACCCGCAACCAGCTCGAGGGGCGGCTGCGCACCCGGCTCGAGGATGCGCTCACCGAGGCCTTCGGCCAGCGGATCCGGTTGGCGGTCACCGTCGACCAGCAGCTCGACACCTCGGTGGTCTTCACCGGCCAGGACCCGCACGCCACCCGGGAGCCGCGGCCCGGGTACGACCCGTCCTACGACGATCGATCTAGCGATTTGTCGACAAGTGGATTTGGCAACGAGTTCGGGGGCAGTGAGCCGAGCGCTCCGACCTCGACCCTCGGGGAGTCGCTGCCCTACCCGCTCGGCTCGCAGTACGACGGCAGCGGGCAGGCGGCCCACCACGCCTTCGACCCGGCCCCGCACGGCGGGCAGTCGCGTCCCGCCAGCGCGATGGAGACCCGTCTGAACCCGAAGTACACCTTCGAGACCTTCGTCATCGGTTCCTCCAACAGGTTCGCCCACGCGGCGGCCGTCGCCGTCGCCGAGGCGCCGGGCAAGGCCTACAACCCATTGCTCGTCTACGGCGACTCCGGCCTGGGCAAGACCCACCTGCTCCACGCGATCGGCCACTACGTGCGCAGCCTCTTCGGCGGGGCCCGGGTGCGCTACGTGTCCTCGGAGGAGTTCACCAACGAGTTCATCAACGCGATCCGCGACGACAAGGTGCCCAGCTTCCAGCGCCGCTACCGCGACGTCGACGTACTGCTGATCGACGACATCCAGTTCCTCGAGGGCAAGATCCAGACCCAGGAGGAGTTCTTCCACACCTTCAACACCCTCCACAACGCCAACAAGCAGATCGTCATCAGCTCCGACCGCGCGCCCAAGCGGCTCGAGGCGCTCGAGGACCGGCTGCGCAACCGGTTCGAGTGGGGGCTGCTGACCGACGTCCAGCCGCCGGACCTCGAGACCCGGATCGCGATCCTGCGCAAGAAGGCCGCCACCGAGCGGATGACCGCGCCGCCCGACGTGCTGGAGTTCATCGCCTCCAAGATCCAGACCAACATCCGCGAGCTCGAGGGCGCGCTCATCCGGGTGACCGCCTTCGCCAGTCTCAACCGGCAGCCCGTCGACCTCACCCTCGCCGAGATCGTCCTCAAGGACCTCATCCCCGAGGGCGGCGAGCCGGAGATCACCGCAGCGCTGATCATCGCCCAGACCAGCGCCTACTTCGCGCTCTCCATCGACGACCTGTGCGGCTCGAGCCGCAGCCGGGTGCTGGTGACCGCCCGGCAGATCGCGATGTACCTGTGCCGCGAGCTCACCGACCTCTCCCTGCCCAAGATCGGTCAGCAGTTCGGCGGCCGCGACCACACGACCGTCATGCACGCCGACAAGAAGATCCGCCAGCTGCTCGCCGAGCGTCGCAGCGTCTACAACCAGGTCACCGAGCTGACCAACCGGATCAAGCAGCAGGCCCGCCAGAACTGATCGGCAGAACTGATCGCCGGATCCGATCATTGATCCGACCCGGACTCCTGTCGACAACCCTGTGGACAACCCCCGGATCGGTCCACCGGACCTGGGGGCGAACACCGGTTCCCCTGCGGACGACCGACCGCCGTCCCCCGGACTTGTCGTTCATCCCCAGTCCATCCCCAGGCACTCGGGATGACAACTTCCACGCTGACCTGCACAGATGATGGTTGTCCACAGTTTCCACGGTGCCTATGACGATGATGAGTCTCTACGGGTCCGATCGCTCCTCCACAACCTCCCGGCCGGCCGGATGTGGAATTCGCCCCGACATTCCCCTCCGCCGCCGCGGCATGGCAGGATGCGGCTCCCCGCCTGTGTGTCCACGCCGGCGGGGGCTCGTGTCCTCGCCCGACCCCCGCGGTCCCCGGGCGACACCCACCACCCGACCCGTCGTGGAGGTCTGCTGTGAAGTTCACCGTCGAGCGCGACCTGCTCGCTGACGCGGTCGCGTGGGCCGCCCGCAGCCTGCCGGTCCGTCCCAGCGTCCCCGTCCTCGCGGGCCTGCTGATCGAGGCCGGTGACATCGACGGCACCGAGGGTCTGCGGCTCTCGACCTTCGACTACGAGACCTCCGCCCGCGCCGTGCTCAACGCCCACGTCAGCGGCGAGGGCCGCGCGCTGGTCTCGGGCCGGCTGCTCGCCGACATCTGCCGCAGCCTGCCCAACAAGCCGGTGGAGTTCACGATCGAGGGCGCGAAGGTCTCGCTGACCTGCGGCTCGGCGCGGTTCAGCCTCCAGACGCTGCCGGTCGACGACTACCCCTCGCTCCCGGCGATGCCGACCGCGAGCGGCACCGTCGATGCCGACCTGTTCGCCCACGCCGTCGCCCAGGCGGTCACGGCCGCGGGCCGCGACGACATGCTCCCGGTCCTCACCGGCGTCCGGATCGAGATCGACGGCTCCTCCATCGCGCTGCTGGCCACCGACCGGTTCCGGTTGGCCCACCGCGAGCTCACCTGGAACCCGATGACCCCCGATGTCACCGCCGCGGCGCTCGTGCCGGCGAAGGTGCTGGCCGACACCGCGAAGTCGCTGGCCTCGGGCTCGCAGATCAGCATCGCCCTCTCGGCCGGTGGCAGCGGCGAGGGCATCATCGGCTTCGAGGGTCAGGCCGGCGGCGGGGTCCGCCGTACGACCACCCGCCTGCTCGACGGCGAGTTCCCCAAGGTGCGCAGCCTCTTCCCGGCCGAGCACGTCACCGTCGCCCGGGTCGACAAGGCGGCCCTGGTGGAGTCGGTCAAGCGCGTCGCGCTGGTCGCCGAGCGCAACACCGCGGTCCAGTTGGCCTTCGCCGACGGCTCCCTGACCCTCGACGCCGGCAGTGGCGACGAGGCGCAGGCCACCGAGCTGATCGAGGCCAGCATCACCGGCGCCGACATCACCACCGGGTTCAACCCCCAGTACCTCCTCGACGGCATCACCGCGCTGGAGTCCCCGGTGGTCGAGCTCGCCTTCACCCAGGCGTCCAAGCCGGTGGTCCTCTCCGGCGCCGACTCGATCGACGGCGACGCCGACAGCGACTTCCGCTACCTGCTGATGCCGCGCCGCCTGCTCTCCTGACCCGCCGCACGGGGAGCCGCCGTAGGGACTCCCCGGCGCACGGGATCCGCCGCGACCGGGACGCCGCTAGCCTCGGTGCCATGGAACTCGGACTCGTGGGCCTCGGGAAGATGGGCGGCAACATGCGCGAGCGGCTGCGCCGCGGCGGGCACACCGTGGTCGGCTACGACCGAGATCCCGATCTCTCCGACGTCGGGAGCCTCGAGGAGCTGGTCGATCGACTGTCCGCGCCGCGGGTGGTCTGGGTGATGGTCCCGGCCGGCGAGGTGACCCACGCGGTGATCCGCGACCTCGGGGAGCTGTTGGATGAGGGCGACATCGTCGTCGACGGCGGCAACTCGCGCTGGACCGACGACGAGCAGCACGCCGCCGAGCTCGCCGAGCGCGGCATCGGCTTCGTCGACTGCGGCGTCTCCGGCGGGGTGTGGGGCCTGGACAACGGCTACGCCCTGATGGCGGGCGGGTCGAAGGACCACATCGCGGCGGTCCAGCCGGCCTTCGACACCCTCAAGCCCGAGGGCGAGTTCGGCTGGGTGCACGCCGGCGACGTGGGAGCCGGCCACCTGTCGAAGATGGTCCACAACGGCATCGAGTACGCGATCATGCAGGCCTACGCCGAGGGTTATGAGCTGCTCGAGGCGTTCGACAACGTCGACAACGTCACCGAGGTCTTCCGCTCCTGGCGCGAGGGCACGGTCATCCGCTCGTGGCTGCTCGACCTGCTGGTCGCGGCCCTCGACGAGACCCCCCACCTGGAGGGGATCCGCGGGTACGCCGAGGACTCCGGCGAGGGCCGGTGGACCGTCGAGGCGGCCATCCAGCACGCCGTCCCCGCGCCGGCGATCGCGGCCTCCTTGTTCGCCCGGTTCTCCTCGCGCCAGGACAACAGCCCCTCGATGAAGGCGGTCGCCGCGATGCGCAACCAGTTCGGCGGCCACGCCCTGCGCACCGACGCGCCGCCGACGACGACCGACACCCACGACTGACCACCCACGACTGATAACGACCGAACGCCGATGTACGTCGCCTCCCTGTCGCTGCACGACTTCCGCTCCTACCCCGAGGTGCACCTCGACCTCGAGGCGGGCGCGTGCGCGTTCGTCGGCCGCAACGGTCAGGGCAAGACCAACCTGGTCGAGGCGATCGACTACCTCTCGCGGCTGTCGTCCCATCGGGTCGCCTCCGATGCCCCGCTGGTCCGGGCCGGGGCGAGCCGGGCGGTGATCCAGGCCGAAGTGGTCCGTGACGGTCGTACGGCGCTGCTCGAGGTCGAGATCCACCCCGGGTCGGCCAACAAGGCGCGGATCAACCGGTCGGTCCTCCCCCGGGCCCGCGAGATCGTCGGGCTCGTGCGCACCGTCGTCTTCTCCCCCGAGGACCTCGCCCTCGTCAAGGGCGACCCGGGTGACCGTCGGCGCTTCCTCGACGACCTGCTGATCCTGCGCGCACCGCGGTACGCCGGCGTCCGCAGCGACTACGACCGTGTCCTGCGCCAGCGCAACACCCTGCTCAAGACCGCCGGTGGCGCGCGCCGCGGCGCCCAGGAGGGCGCCCTGGCCACGCTCGAGGTGTGGGACGCCCACCTGGCCCGGGCCGGTGCCGAGATCCTGCACGGCCGGCTGGCCCTCCTCGATGCGCTCGCCCCGTTCGTGGCCAAGTCCTATGAGCTCATCGCCCGCGGCGCCCGCCACGACGAGGCCACCCTGGGCTACCGCACCGCCCTGGCGGTCCCCGGCCATGAGGGGACCGAGCCGGTGCCGCCGGGGCCCGCGCCCGACCGGGCCGACCTCGAGCAGGCGCTGCTCGACGCGCTCGCCGAACGCCGCAAGGACGAGCTCGACCGCGGCGTGACGCTGGTCGGTCCGCACCGCGACGACCTCACCCTGCAGCTGGGCCCACTCCCGGCGAAGGGGTACGCCAGCCACGGCGAGTCCTGGTCCTACGCGCTCGCCCTGCGCCTGGCGTCGTACGACCTGCTGCGCTCGGAGGGCGACGACCCGATCCTCGTGCTCGACGACGTCTTCGCCGAGCTCGACAGCATCCGCCGCGACCAGCTCGCCGAGCGGGTCGCCGAGGCCGAGCAGGTGCTGATCACCGCCGCGGTCGACGGTGACGTCCCCGACGGCCTGGCCGGTGCCCGGTTCCGCGTGGCCGACCAGACGGTGCGCCGTGAGTGACCTGCCGCGGTCGGGCGACCACCCCGAGGAGTCCTCCCCGGATCCCGCACCGGAGCCGGACGCCCCGCGCCCCGAGGGTCTCGACCTGGCGCGCAGCATCGCCCGCGGGCTCTCCGGCGCGACGCCCCAGCGGCGGCGGAGCACCCCGGGCCGGCGGTCGCGGCGCCCGTCCGGTG
>JAJUGK010000058.1 GCA_029268205.1 Nocardioidaceae bacterium | reverse complement strand
GAGGAGCTCGTCGACCTGCTCGCGCTGGACCCGGAGCCGGGAGGCACGCATGGCCTCCCACACTTCGGCCTTGCCGAAGTTCTCCAGATCGCCTCGATCGAGCATGCTCAGATCATCCCCGGGCCCACCGACAACCCGACCCGAGAACCCTGGTGACCACCGCGCGGCGCCGAGTGCCGTCAGCCCTCCGCGGGCGCAGCGCGTCGCCGCCGCGCGGAGCGCAGGGCTGCCCACAGGGGCAACCCGAGGAGCAGAGCCAGCGCGAACCAGGGGAGGAGGATGCCGATCAGCGTGGCGACGCCGCCGAGGAAGCTCACCATCGCGTCCCAGCCGGTGGTGATTCCGGCGACGAACGCGGGTGCCTCGTCCTCGTCGTCCTCGGTGGCCAGTTCCGCGGCGCGCAGCGTCAGCGCGATGGTGGCCAGGGATGACTGCTCGCTCAACCAGGCCTGCTGGGCCAGCAGCGAGTCCAGGTCGGCCTGACGGCGCGAGAGCTCGGACTCGATCCGTACGACCTGGCCCAGCGTCTCGGCCCGGTCCAGGAGGGTCTCGATGCGGGCGATGCTCCGCTGCTGCGCACGCACGCGGGTCCGGGTGTCGATCACCTTGGTCGTGACGTCCTCACTCGAGCGGCTCTCGTCCTCGACCTCGCCGAGTTCCGCGAGGGCGTCGAGGCTGGCGTCGAAGGAGTCGCTCGGCACCCGCAGCACCATCCGTGCCCGCGCGAGCCGGCCCTCCTCATCGGCCTCGGTCTCCTCCTCGGCGACCAGCCCCCGCACCCGGTCGAGCACGCTGCGCACCTCGGCGCGCGACTCCGCGACGTCGGTCGTCGTCACCGTCATCGACGCCGAAGAGATGACGGCGCGCTCGCGCACCACCCCGTCCCCGGAGGTGCTGGCGTTCTCGGCCCTGTCGGCGGCCACACCCTCTCCGCCGGTGGGAGCGACCGCACGGGCGCCCGCAGCGGGCTCAGCGGCGCCGACATCGGCGGCGCTGGTCTCCGCCATCGAGCCGTCCCCGCCGGACTGACAGCCGGCGAGGCCTCCGATGAGCAGGGTGGCGACGGCGACGCCGACCAGGACATAGCGGCGCCGGCGGCGCGGTGTCGATGCGGTCATGCGGGTGGGACGCGGACGGGGAGGAGTCGGTTCCCCGAGGGTGCGGGTGAGACGATCGGGCCGTGTCGTCCCACTCCGAATCGCCGTACGACGTCGTCGTGGTCGGCGCGGGCCTGGCGGGTCTCACCGCCGCCCGCGAGCTGGCCGACGCGGGCCGGCGGGTCCTCGTGCTCGAGGCCGCCCCGCGGGTGGGCGGCAAGCTGCACCTTGCCGAGGTTGCCGGGGTCACGGTCGATGTCGGCGCCGAGGCGATGCTGGCCCGCCGGCCGGAGGGCCTGACGCTCGCCGCTGCGGTCGCGCTGCCGGTCGAGGACGTGGCGACCGCGTCGTCCCGCCTGTGGACCCGCGGCGCCCTGCGCCCGCTGCCCCGGGGCGTGATGGGCGCGCCGGTCGACCTCGCTCAGCTGACCGAGTCGGGCGTGCTGAGCGATGCCGGACTCGTCCGGGCGGCGCAGGAGGCCGAGCGCGGGGTGTGGCAGCTCGACCCGCAGGAGGACCGGAGCGTCGGCGACGTCGTCGACGAGCGCTTCGGCCCCGAGGTCACCGACCGGATCGTCGAGCCGCTGCTCGGCGGGGTGTACGCCGGCCACGCCCGGGAGCTGTCGATCCGCGCCTGCGTGCCGCAGCTCCTCGACCTGCTCGGCACCGGCCCGCTGCTCGGCCGCGAGCTCCCCAGCACGCCGGGACCGGTCTTCGCCGGGATCGTCGGCGGCGTCGGTCGGCTCCCGCTGGCGCTGGCCGACGACGAGCGGATCGAGATCCGTACCGGAGCCACCGTGCGGGAGCTTCGGCGTACGCCCGAGGGCTTCGCGCTGACCGTCGGAGCCACCCGCGCTCCGGAAGGGGTGTGCGCCCCGCGCGTGGTGCTGGCGACGCCGGCGCCCCCGACGGCACGGCTGCTGACCGATGTCGCCCCGGCCACCGCGCGCGCACTCGCGGAGATCGAGTACGCCTCGATGGCGGTGGTCACCCTCGCCTTCCGCGCCGGCGACCTCCCGGACCTGCCCGGGTCCGGGCTGCTGGTCCCGCCGGTCGACGGACGTCGCATCAAGGCGGCCACCTTCTCCTTCGCCAAGTGGGACTGGGTCCGCCGGGCCGGCGACGCGGCCGCGCAACCCGTCCGCCTGCTCCGCGCGTCGATCGGGCGACACCGGGAGGAACGGGCCCTGCAGGTCGACGATGCGGAGTTGGTCGCGGCGGTGCGCGGAGACCTGGCCGAGGCGGTCGGGCTGGCAGCGGCCCCCGTCGACACCCACGTGCAGCGCTGGGGCGGGGGGCTGCCGCAGTACGCCGTGGGCCACCGCGACCGGGTCGCGCGCGTCCGCGCCGGGATCGAGGGCGTACCCGGCCTGGGACTGTGCGGTGCCGCCTACGACGGCGTCGGCATCCCCGCCGTGATCGCCTCCGCGCGCGCCGCAGCGGCGCGGGTGCTGCCGGCCGGGGGTTGAGGCGCCCCCGGCACAATGGGTCGCATGGCCACCACCAGTGACGCTCCGACCTCGAAGTCCGCCCAGCTCCGCGCGATCAACGAAGGCATCCGCTACACGATGTGGTCGGTCTTCAAGCTGGCGACCCCGATCGGCGACGCCGACCGTGAGGCGGAGGCGGCGGAGGTCGAGGCGCTCTTCGCCGACCTCGCCGAGGACGACGTCGTGCTCCGCGGGACCTACGACGTCAGCGGCCTGCGCGCCGATGCCGACCTCCTGGTCTGGACGCACGCCACCACCTCCGAGCAGCTCCAGGACGGCTATCACCGGCTGCTGCGGACCGCGTTCGGATCGCGGTTGGCGCCGGTGTGGTCGCAGATGGCGCTGCACCGTCCGGCGGAGTTCAACAAGTCGCACGTGCCGGCGTTCCTCGCCGATGAGGAGGCGCGCGACCACGTGTGCGTCTACCCGTTCGTCCGGTCCTACGAGTGGTACCTCCTCGAGGACTCCGAGCGCCGTGAGCTGCTTGCCGAGCACGGCAAGATGGGCCGCGACTACGCCGACGTGCGCGCCAACACCGTCGCGAGCTTCGCCCTCGGCGACTACGAGTGGATCCTCGCCTTCGAGTGCGACGAGCTGCACCGCATCGTCGACCTGATGCGCCACCTGCGCGCCTCGCGGGCGCGGCTGCACGTCCGCGAGGAGACGCCGTTCTACACCGGGCGGCGACGCACGCCGACCCAGATCGTGGCTGCGCTTCCCTGAGGTCGGCGCCTACGGTGGTTGCCATGCGTCTCGAGAACCTCGTTTTCGACGCCGTCGACCCCGTCCGGCTGGGCCGTTTCTGGGAATCCGTGCTCGGCACTGTTGCGCTGCCCGACGACAGCGGTGGCTACGAGACCCGGCTCGCGGTCGCCGATGGGCACTACCTCGACCTGTGCTTCCAGCCGGTGCCGGAGCCGCCGCGTGATGCCGTACGGCTCCACCTCGACCTGCTGGGTGGGGCGCGCCAGACCCAGGAGGTCGAGCGGATCCTCGGACTGGGGGCCACCCACGCCGACATCGGCCAGGGCGACGTGCCCTGGGTCGTGCTCGCCGATCCCGAGGGCAACGCGTTCTGCGTGATGGAGGACCGGGCGGCGTACGCAGACACCGGCCCGATCGCCGCGCTGCCGCTCGACTCCGCCGACCCCGACCGGGACGCGCAGTTCTGGGCCTGGCTCACCGGGTGGCAGCCGTACGACGGGATCGCCCCGCGGTCGCTGCGGCATCCGACCGGCCGCGGCCCGCTGCTGGAGCTCTGCCCCGAGCCGGAGCCGAAGGGAGGGGCGAAGAACCGGTTGCACCTCGACGTCCGGCTCGAGGCCGGCGACGAGATGGAGGCAGTCGCTGCCGAGGTCGTCGCGCGGGGCGGTCGTGCCCTCGACCCGGACTGGGGGGAGCTGCCGTGGCGGGTGTTCAGCGACCCGTCCGGCAACGAGTTTTGCGTGCTGCCGGCCCCCGCCTGAGCACGTCCCCGCGTCAGGCCTCGTCGGGCTCCAGCGTCATCGCGATCGAGTTGATGCAGTAGCGCTGGTCGGTGGGGGTGGGGAACCCCTCGCCCTCGAAGACATGTCCCAGGTGTGAACCGCAGGTCGCGCACCGCACCTCGACCCGCCGCATCCCCATCGAGAGGTCCTCGATGTATTCGACCCGGTCCTCGGCGAGCGGGGCGTAGAACGACGGCCAGCCGCAGTGGGAGTCGAACTTCGTGTCGGAGCGGAACAGCTCGGCCGAGCAGGCGCGGCAGCGGTAGACACCGGTGGTCTTGGTGTCGGTGTATTCCCCGGTGTAGGGCCGCTCCGTGCCGGCGCGACGCAGCACGTCGTACTCCTCGGGGGTCAGCAGCTCGCGCCACTCCTCGTCGCTCCTGTGCACCTTGTAGGCCATGCTTCGAGCCTAGTCGGGCGTCGAAGGGGGCCGCGGGGGGGGGAGGAGAGGCCGTAGGGTCGCTCCATGGCGAGGCCCCCCGCACAGATGCTGGCGGTCGGCGACCGCGAGGTGCGCATCTCGAGTCCCGACCGGGTGATCTTCGAGGCGACCGAGCGCACGCCGGCCATCACCAAGCTCGAGGTCTGCACCTACGTCGCCACCATGGGGGAGGCGTTCATGCGCGCCGTCGGCGAGCGGCCGACGGCGATGGAGCGCTGGCCCGACGGGTGGCGCGAGGGCATGCGGCTGGCCACCGGCCCGCAGGATCGCGGGGCCGATGGCTTCTATCAGAAGCGGTTGCCCAAGGGCGCGCCCGACTTCGTGGAGACGGTGCAGATCACCTTCCCGAGCGGCCGCACCGCCGAGGAGCTGTGTCCGACCGAGCCCGCGGCCCTCGTCTGGGCCGCGCAGATGGGTGCGCTGACCTTCCACCCCTGGCCGGTACGCCGCCCCGACGTCGACCACCCCGACGAGCTCCGGATCGACCTCGACCCCCAGCCGGGGACCGGGTTCGCCGACGCGCAGCGGGTGGCCGGGGTGGCCCGGGAGCTCCTGGAGGAGCTGGGGATGCGCGGGTTCCCCAAGACCAGCGGCAACCGGGGCATCCACATCTATGTGCGGATCGAGCCGCGCTGGTCCTTCGACGACGTCCGGCACGCGGCGATCGGCTTCGGCCGCGAGCTGGAGCGGCGCGACCCCGCCGTGACGACCGCCTGGTGGAAGGAGGAGCGCGGGGAGCGGATCTTCGTCGACTACAACCAGAACCTGCGCGACCGCACCATCGCCAGCGCCTGGAGCCTGCGGGCGCGGCCGGGCGCCCCGGTCAGCACTCCGCTGACCTGGGAGGCGCTCGCCGAGCTCGAGGACCCCCGCGACCTCAACCTGACGACCGTGCCCGACCGGTTGGCCGCCGAGGGCGACCCGTGGGCCGAGATGGACCGGACGGCGTACCCGATCGATCCGCTGCTGGAGCTGTGGGAGACGCTGCCCGGCGGGGAGCTCAACTGGCCACCCGACTACCCCAAGCAGCCGGGCGAGCCCCCGCGCGTCCAGCCCTCCAAGAAGGTGGCCGAGCACTGGGACGAGCAGGGCAACCGCATCGATTCCTAGCCGGCTCGGACCGGTCCGGGAGCCGGGGAATGAACCCCGTGACCGCGGAGTTGGAGGGGGTGGCTACGGTACGCCCGACCGGACGGTGCGCAGGCCGTGGACCGCGCCGGTCCCGGCCGCCGGTGTGACGCCTCGGACAGCGCGTGTTTTGCGTGTGCTTTCGCGGGTCGCATGGTGCACAATCTGGCGCCGGACGTTGGGTGGGACGGTGCAGCGGGCCACTGGGGGTCCGCCACCACGAGGGGGTCAGGAGAGAAGCGAGATGGCAACCGACTACGACGCACCGCGCAAGACCGAAGAGGACCAGAGCGAAGAGAGCATCGAAGAGCTCAAGGCGCGGCGGCACGACAAGAACTCCGGGAAGGTCGATGAGGACGAGGCCGAGGCGGCCGAGTCGTTCGAGCTCCCCGGCGCTGACCTGTCCCACGAGGAGCTCGCCGTCGAGGTGAAGCCCCGGCAGGAGGACGAGTTCACCTGCATGTCGTGCTTCCTGGTGCACCACCGCAGCCAGCTCGCCGACGCGAAGAAGATGATCTGCCGCGACTGCGAGTGAGCCCACGTGCGACACAGCGCGTGACCGCGGGCTGAGGCCCGCACTCCCGCCTCCCGCAGCCGACGACGCCTGAGGTCCGCCTCAGGCGTCGTCGCGTTCCATGCCGGCCGGCAGGTGGCCGTAGGAGCGCCGGTAGTAGTCGGCGGCCCGCCGCGAGGCCAGCATCCGGGCCACCCCGATCGCGGTGCCCGAGAGCACCGCCCACGCGACGGCTTCGCGCATCTCGACGTCGGGGTGCGCGGGGTTGGCCGGCGGGCGCTTGCCGGTCGAGGCGCGCCACAGCTGGGTCAGGATCTGCTTGGCGACCGCTGCCGCGGCGATGGCCGCGACCGTGTTGGCCGCCGACCACCCGCGCGAGCTCTTGGTCTTGCCGCCCTTGTTCTTGCCGGCCTTGGCCACAGGTCTTCCCTCGTCTCGGTCGTGCGGATCGGAAGTCAGTCGGCGTCCACCGTATCCGGATCGGTCCGTGCCCCGGCGGCGACGAGCGCCGCGGTGAGCCGACGCGGGCGTCGGGTGGAGACCAACCAGTACGGCGTCGGGTCCCGCGGGTCGTCGACGCGTACGCGCACGGAGCGGCCGATCCACGGCCGGACGTGCAGGAACGCCCGGGCGTCGGCCTCGACGCCGAGCGCGCGCCGGGTCTGCTCCTTGTCGAGCGCCTCCGGATCGCGCAGCAGCGCGACCTCGATGTGGGCCCGGCCCGCGCGCAGCACACCCCGGTCGATCGTCACCACGGTGGCGCCGTAGGTGGCGAAGAACGCCAGGATGCCGGCGGCGATGGCGCCCGTCAGGCCCCAGGCGACCAGGGGTCCCAGGGCGACCACGAACGCGTACCACAGCGCCACGCACAGCATGACGGCCTGCACCCACCAGCGCAGCGGGACGTGGAGTCGCTCCTTGTACACGCCCCAAGCCTCCCACCCGCCGACGGCGTTCCGAAGAGTAGGGTCGCCCGACGTGGTGGAGATCCTGTTGCAGCGGCTGGACCCGGACCTGCCGGCGCCCGCGTACGCCCATCCGGGCGACGCCGGGGCCGACCTGCGGAGCGCGATCGACCTGACACTGGCGCCGGGGGAGCGGATGCTCGTCCCGACCGGCGTCGGCATCGCCCTGCCCGAGGGGTACGTCGCCCTGGTCCACCCGCGCTCCGGCCTGGCCGCGCGGCACGGTCTCTCCATCGTCAACACCCCCGGCACCGTGGATGCGGGCTACCGCGGGGAGATCAAGGTGCTCCTGATCAACACCGACGCGGCCGAGCCGGTGACCCTGCACCGGGGCGACCGGATCGCCCAACTGGTCGTGCAGCGGGTCGAGCGGGCGGTCTTCGTCGAGGTCGACGCCCTGCCGGACTCGGCGCGTGGCGCCGGCGGCTACGGTTCGACAGGTGGATTCACCACCCGCGACCGTGAGGAGACAGCGTGAGGTTCCGCCGCAAGGCCCGCACCGACCAGCCCGAGCCGCAGCGCGAGCAGGCGGCCCCGGCTGACGACGCGGTCTCCGCGACCCCGGAGCCGGCGGACCACCGCAAGGACGGTCCGCGCGACATCGCCGAGACCGACGTCACCGCCGATACCGAGGGGTGGGTCGACCTGGGCAGCCTCCTGGTCACCGGTCAGCCGGGGCTCGAGCTGCGGATGCAGGTCGACGAGCGCAGCGGCGCGGTCGCCGCGGTGCTGTTCATCGGGACCGACGGTGCGCTGGAGGTGCGGCCCTTCGCCGCCCCGCGCACCGGGTCGCTGTGGGAGGACGTCCGCCGCCAGATCGCTGCGGAGACCGCCCGCCGTGGCGGCACCGCGTCGGAGGGCCAGGGGCCGTTCGGCACCGAGTTGCGCGTGCTGATGCCCGTGACCACCGAGGACGGCCGGAGCGGCCAGCAGCCCTCGAGGGTGCTGGGCATCGACGGGCCGCGGTGGTTCCTGCGGGCGACCCTGATGGGCCGACCGGCCGTGGAGGAGGCCGCCGCTGAGCCCTTCCTCGCCGCCGTCCGGTCGCTGGTCGTGGTGCGCGGCAACGTCGCGATGGCGCCCGGGGACGCGCTGCCGATCACGGTGCCGCCCCAGGCACGGCGGCTCTCGCCCCCCGCCGGCGATGGCGATGGGTGAGATCACCGCCCGGCTCCGCCGTGGGCTGGGGAGCTGGGCCGACGGCTCGGCTGCCGAGGCGCGGGAGCTGAGGACCGAGGCCGTGCGGTCGGGATGCATGCCGATCGCCGAGGCGCCCGCCCGGGAGCGGGTCCAGCTGCAGGGCTCGCTGCGCACGCTCACCCTGCGTCCGCGCGGCGGCGTACCCGCGTTGGAGGCCGAGCTGTACGACGGCACCGGGACCATCACGGTCGTGTGGCTCGGGCGGCGCCGGATCGCCGGGATCGCCCCCGGTCGGCACCTGCGGGTGCAGGGACGGGTCGCGCTGCACGAGGGGGAGCGGGTCATCTTCAACCCGCGCTACGAGCTGCGGATCGGCGCATGAGCACCGCCGAGCGCCCGGTGGCCACCGTCGAGGAGGCCGTGCGCGCCGAGCTCGCCAAGGCTCTGGGCGGACGCCGCGGCATCGTCGAGGCCGCGATCCCCACGCTGGTCTTCACCGTCATGTTCCTCACCGCGCGCGACCTGCGGCTGGCACTGGTGGTCTCGGTGTCGGTCACCCTCCTGCTGCTTGTGGTGCGGGTCGTGCAGCGGCAGACGATCCAGTTCGTCTTCAACAGCCTGGTCGGCATCGGGATCGGGGCGTTGTTCGCCTGGCGCTCCCTGCGTGGCGGCGGCAGCGAGACCGACGCCGCGCTGGCGTACTTCCTGCCCGGCCTGCTCTACAACGCCGCGTACGCCGTCGCGCTCACCTTCTCGATCGTGATGCGCTGGCCGGTGGTCGGGTTCATGGTCGGCAGCGTCACCGGCGACCCGACCGGGTGGCGGACGGACCCACGCGTGGTCCGGCTGTGCAGCCGGTTGACCTGGCTCCTGGTGCTGCCCTGCGTCGTGCGCGTGGTGGCCCAGGCGCCGCTGTACTGGGCCGGGGTGAGCGGCGTGGCCGACCCCGACCGGATGATCGCGCTGCTCGGCGTGACCAAGGTGGTGATGGGGTGGCCGCTGCAGATCGCTGCGCTGAGCGCGATGGTGTGGCTGCTGGCCCGCAACGCCACGCCCCTGGAGGAGGGGGAGTCGCTGGCCGGGCTCAGTCCTCCGGATCGGGACTGAGCAGCCGCTCCAGCGCGCGCTCGTCCTCCGTGGCGCAGACGAAGAGCAGTTCGTCCCCGGCTTCGAGCGCCTGCTCGTCGTCGGGCGTGTAGACCTGCCCGTCGCGCAGGATCGTCAGCAGCGCGGTGTTCTCGGGCCACGGCACCAGCCCGGTCGGGGTGCCGACGTACGGCGAGTCCGCGGCGAGGGTGATCTCGACCAGGTTGGCCCCGCCCTGGCGGAAGGTGAAGAGCCGCACCAGTTCGCCGACGCTCACCGCCTCCTCGACGAGGGCCGACATGATCCGCGGGGTCGAGACGTTGACGTCGACGCCCCAGGCCTCGGTGAAGAGCCACTCGTTGTCGGGGTGGTTGACCCGACCGACCGTGCGCGGGACGCCGAACTCGGTCTTGGCCAGCAGCGAGGTGACCAGGTTGGCCTTGTCGTCGCCCGTGGCGGCGATCGCGATGTCGTACCGCTCCAGCTGCGCCTCCTCGAGGGAGGCCAGTTCGCACGCATCGGCCAGGAGCCACTCGGCGTCGGGCAGCAGGTCGGTCCGGATGGACCGGGGGTCCTTGTCGATGAGCAGCACCTGGTGGCCGTTGGCCAGCAGCTCGGTGGCGATCGAGCGGCCCACGGCTCCGGCGCCCGCGATGGCGACGCGCATCTCAGTCCTCCTCCGGGCCGGCCTGCAGGGCGGCGTACACGCGGTCGGCGTTCTCCTCGCGCATCACCAGGTGCACCACGTCGCCCTCCTGGATGACCGACTCCCGGGTCGGGAGCACGCCCTCGCCCAGGCGGTCGATCCACGCGATCCGGCTGCCGGTCTGCTGCTGGAGGTGGACCGTCCTGGTGCCCACCCAGGCCTCGGGCACCGGGACCTGATCGAGGCGGATGGTGCCGGACGGGTCGCGGAACGACGGCTCGGCGCCCATCGGCAGCAGGCGGCGCAGCACCTGGTCGGCCGTCCAACGCACGGTCGCCACCGTGGTGATGCCGAGCCGTTGGAACACCTCGGCGCGACCGGGGTCGTAGATCCGGGCCACCACCTGCTGCAGCCCGAATGTCTCGCGCGCCACGCGCGCGGCGATGATGTTGGAGTTGTCGCCGCTGGAGACCGCGGCGAACGCCCCGGCGCGCTCGATGCCCGCCTTGGAGAGCACCCCGCGGTCGAACCCCATCCCGGTGACCTTCTGGCCGTTGAAGTCCGGGCCGAGGCGGCGGAAGGCGGCCGGGTCGGAGTCGATCACGGCGACCGTGTGGTCGCGGTCCTCCAGGGCGCGGGCGAGGGTGGAGCCGACGCGGCCGCAGCCCATGATCACGACGTGCACGGGGGTGACGCTACCCCTGGTGTCGCGCGCGGGGCGGGAGGATGGCCTAGCCTGACGCCGTGGGTGTCACCGACGTCTCCAAGCGCATCCTGCTGGGGCGCAAACTGCGGAGCACCCAGGCGGGCGAGACCCTGCTGCCCAAGCGCGTCGCGTTCCCGGTGTTCGCCAGCGACGCCCTCTCCTCGGTGGCGTACGCGCCCGACGAGATCTTCCTGATGCTGTCGCTGGCGGGGGTGTCGGCGTACGCACTGAGCTGGCAGGTCGGACTGGCGGTCGCGCTGGTGCTGGGTGCCGTGGTGGCGTCGTACCGGCAGACCGTCCACGCCTACCCGAGCGGCGGTGGTGACTACGAGGTGGCGACGGTCAACCTCGGCGCGCGGGCCGGGACGACGGTGGCCAGTGCGCTGCTGGTCGACTACGTGCTCACCGTCGCGGTGTCGGTCTCGGCCGCGGTCCAGAACGCCGGCGCGGCGATCGACTGGGTCAGCGGCAACGAGGTCCTCGCCGCCGTCGTGCTGGTCGCGCTGGTGGCCGCGCTCAACCTGCGGGGGATCCGGGAGTCGGGTCCGCTGCTCGCGCTCCCGACGTACGTCTTCATCGTCGCCGTCCTCGGGATGTGTGCCTGGGGCCTCGGACGCGACCTGTTGGGCACGCTGCCGGACGCGGAGAGCGCCTCCCTGCGGATCATCGAGGCCGACGGGTACGCCGAGGGGACGCTGACGACCGTCGCGCTGATCTTCCTGGTCGCGCGCGCGTTCTCCTCCGGCTGCGTGGCCCTCACCGGGGTCGAGGGGATCAGCAACGGTGTCCCGGCCTTCCGCAAACCCAAGAGTCGCAACGCGGCGACCACACTCCTGCTCCTGGGCGTGGCCGCGGTCGCCATGATGATGAGCGTCATCGCGCTGGCCAACGCGATGAGGGTCCGCTACGTCGACCCCCTCGACCTCGACCGACTGGTCCGCGCCGACGGGTCGCCCCTGCCCGACGACTACGACCAGCCCACGCTGCTTGCCCAGATCGCCGCCGGGATCTTCGACAACTTCGATCCGGCCTTCTACCTGGTCATCGCCGCGACCGTCGTGGTCCTCGTCCTCGCCGCCAACACCGCCTTCAACGGCTTCCCGGTCCTGGGCTCGATCCTCGCCCGCGACGGGCTCGCCCCGCGGCAGCTCGGCGCGCGCGGCGACCGCCTGGCCTACAGCAACGGCATCGTCTTCCTCGCCGCGCTCGCGATCGCACTGATCGTGCTCTTCGACGCCGAGCCCACCCGGCTGATCCAGCTCTACATCGTCGGGGTGTTCGTCTCGTTCAACCTCTCCCAATTGGGGATGCTGCGGCACTGGACCCGGGCGCTGCGCGACGAGCGCGACCCGCGGGCACGAGGCCAGATGCAGCGGTCGCGCGCCATCAACGCCTTCGGCCTGACGATGACCGCGATCGTGCTCGTGGTCGTCCTGGCGACGAAGTTCCTCGAGGGCGCCTGGATCACCGTGCTGGCGATGGGGACCTTCTACCTCGTGATGCGCACCATCCGCGGCCACTACGACAAGGTCAACCATGAGCTCGAGATCGCCGAGGACGACCAGGTGCTCCCGACGCGGGTGCACGCCATCGTGCTGGTCTCGAAGCTGCACAAGCCGACCATGCGCGCCCTCGCCTACGCCAAGGCCGCTCGGCCGAACCTGCTCGAGGCGGTCTACGTCGACACCGATGCGCGGGTCACCGACCAGTTGCTGGAGGAGTGGGACGAACGCGGCATCGACGTGCCGCTGAAGGTGCTCTACTCGCCCTACCGGGAGATCACCCGTCCGATCCTGGAGTACGCCAAGTCGATCCGCGCCGCGACGCCGCGCGGGGTGGTCGCGGTCTACATCCCGGAGTACGTCGTGGGCCGGTGGTGGGAGCAGCTCCTGCACAACCAGACCGCGCTGCGGCTCAAGGGGCGACTGCTGTTCACCCCCGGGGTGATGGTCACCTCCGTCCCCTACCAGCTGCAGTCCTCGGCCATCGCCAAGGAACGCACCGACCGGGAGTTCAGCCGCAGCCACCCCGGTGACGTCCGGCAGGGCCGCGTGCGCGACGTGCGCTCCGGCGGCGGCCGCAGGGACCTGTCGTGAACCGGGAGCGTCCGGGGCGGGCCCGGCGTACGCGCGAACGGGCGAGCCGAGGGGCGTCGCTGGTCGGCCGGGAGTACGACGTCGAGGTCGGGCCGGTCGCGCACGGCGGCCACTGCGTCGCCCGGCACGAGGGCCGGGTGATCTTCGTACGGCACGCGCTGCCCGGCGAACGGGTGCGCGTGCGGGTGACCGAGGGGGAGGAGGGGTCGCCCTATCTCCGGGCGGACGCGGTCGAGGTCACCGAGCCGTCGGCGCACCGGGTCGTGCCGCCGTGTCCGGTAGCGGTGCCGTTCGGCTGCGGCGGATGCGACTTCCAGCACGCGACGCTGCCCCACCAGCGCGAGCTCAAGGCGGCCGTCGTGCGCGAGCAGCTGCAGCGGCTGGCCGGGATCGAGCGGGATGTGGTCGTCGGGCCGGTCGCGGGCGACCTGCCGGACCAGGACGCCGGGCTGCGGTGGCGCACCCGGATGCAGTACGAGGCGACCCCCGACGGGCGGCGGGGCCTGCGGCGGCACCGCTCCCACGACGTGGTGCCGGTCGAGGACTGCCTCATCGCCCACCCGGACGCCCGCGAACCCGACGGGCGTGACCGCACGGTGACGGAGGTCGTCGCGGCCGCGGGCACGGAACGCTCCTTCGAGGTCGCCGCGGACGGGTTCTGGCAGGTGCACCCGGGCGCACCCCGGGTGCTGGTCGAGACGGTGATCGACCTCCTGGCGCCGCAGCCGGGGGAGGCCCTGCTCGACCTCTACGCCGGCGTCGGGCTGTTCGCCGGCTTCCTCGCGCCGTTGGTCGCCCCCGGCCGCGTCGATACCGTCGAGGGCGATCGCCGTGCGACGGCCTACGCCGCCCGCAACCTCGAGGGCACCGGTGCGCAGGTGCACACCGACCGGGTCGACCGGTGGCTCGCCCGCCGCCGCCGCGACGAGCCCGACGCGCAGGTCGACCTGGTGGTGCTCGACCCGCCGCGGACCGGAGCGAAACGAGGGGTGGTCGTGCCGGTCGCCGCGCTACGGCCGCGCGCGATCGCGTACGTCGCCTGCGACCCCGCCGCGCTGGCGCGCGACGTCGGGCTGTTCGCCGCCGAGAGCTACGAGCTCGCCGACCTGCGTGCCTTCGACCTGTTCCCGATGACACACCATGTCGAATGCGTCGCTTTGCTCACTAAAGGTGGCTCTGGCCTGCGGTGATGAGAATCGGCGTGCCGGCTCCGAGGTCGTCAATCAGGCTGAACCGCCCCGGCGTGTCCGGAGACTTTCTAGTTTGAGACTCCAACGGGTGCTGGGGTCTGGTGGTGAGCGTAGTGAGCCTGCTCTGCCTCGACGGGTGTGAGGTCGTCGCAGTACTCGTGTGGGCGACGGTGGTTGTACCAATCGACCCACTCGGCGGTGGCGAGCTCGAGGTCGTCGAAGCCCTTCCAAGGACGCTGTTTCTTGATCAGTTCGGTCTTGTAGAGCCCGATGATCGATTCGGCCAGGGCGTTGTCATACGACGATCCGACTGCCCCGGTTGAGGGCTTGATCCCGGCAGCGTCGAGCTTCTCGGAGTAGGCCACCGATAGGTACTGGCTGCCGTGGTCGTGATGAGCGATCAGCCCGGCGAGATCCCTGCCATCGCGGCCGCGGATCCAGATCGCCTGCGCGACCGCGTCCACGACCAGCTGGCTGGTCATTGTCGTGGCCACCGACCAGCCGAGGATCCGCCGAGCGTAGGCGTCGATGACGAACGCGGTGTAGCACCACCCTGACCACGTCGAGCAGTAGGTGAAGTCCGCCACCCAGAGACGGTCGGGCGCGGTGGGTGCGAAGTTCCGGTCGACCAGGTCCAGCGGCTTCGGTGTCGTCGGGTCGCTGATCGTGGTCTTCTTGACCTTGCCCCGGAGCGCTCCGGCCAGCCCGAGTTCGCCCATCAGCCGTTCCACGGTGCACCGCGCGATCGGGGGCGCGTCCGCGGGGCGTTCGCGGTTCAGCGTCAGCCAGACCTTCCGAGCGCCGTAGACGCCGTAGTTTGACGCGTGCACCTCGGCGATCCGCGGTTTCAGCTCCTCGTCGCGCTGCTCGCGGGCGGTGGGCTTGCGGGAGCGGTGTTCGTAGTAGGTCGCGGGGGCGATCTTGCAACCGAGCTCGGTGAGCTGAGTGCAGATCGACTCGACACCCCATCGCAGACCTGGCCCCTCGGCGTCCTCGTGGCGAACGCCGACGTGCTCGTCGATGTAGGCGACGATCAGCGCTGTGGCCGGTCGAGTTCGGCCGCGAAGAAAATCGATGCGGACTTGAGTATCGCGTTGGCTCGCTTGAGCTCGGCGTTCTCCCGCTTCAATCGCTTCAGCTCCGCCGATTCCTCGGTCGTCATCCCGGCACGTTGGCCGGCGTCGACCTCGGCCTGGCGGCACCACTTCCGCACGGTCTCGACCGTTCCGATCCCGAGCAGTTCGGCGACCTTGGCCATCGCCGCCCACTCCGACTCGTGATCGGCGCGGATTTCAGCGACCATCCGGACCGCCCGCTCACGCAACTCGACCGGGTACCTCTTCGACGTACTCCCTGACATGACTCCATCCTTCCCAAGGAACGGAGTCTCCGGACTCGCCGGGGCGGTTCATGAGGCGGCTGATCCAGCCCTGGGAGACCCCGTAGGTGCGGGCGACTTCGATCTGGGACTGCCCGGCGAGGACGGCGGTGATGACGAGGCGACGTTTCGACACCGCCCAGCCTCGGACTCAGTCAGCCAGCGGACCTCTC
>JAJUGK010000057.1 GCA_029268205.1 Nocardioidaceae bacterium | reverse complement strand
GTCGGTCACCGGTGCGACGGTGTCGAGCAGGTCGGCGACCTCCCGCAGCACCCGCGCCGCGACCGCGCGGTCCACCACCTCACCGGCGGTGGTCTCGGAGCTGGAGGAGGGGTCCATGGACACACATTACTCGAACACATGATCGAACACAAGAGGCGACGTCGAGAATCTGTGGGCTGGGCCTAGGGTCACCCCATGACCTTCGCCCCCGACGTGGTCGACGCCGTCCTCGCCCACATGAACGACGACCACGGCGACGACAACCTCGTGATCGCCCGTGCCCACGGTCACCCCGGGGCCACGTCGGCCCGGATGACCGGCCTCGACGGCGAGGCGGCGTACTTCGTCGTCACCGACCCCGCCGGCGAGCACGAACTGCGGATCCCGTGGCCCGGCGGGCCGATCAGCGAGCGGCCGGAGATCCGGCGCGAGGTCGTGGTGATCTACGAGCAGGCGTGCGCGGCCCTGGGCGTGCCGCCACGCTGATGGGGTAGACCTGCGGCATGAGCCTGTGGTCCCGTGCCGCCGCGGCGTCGGCCGCCGCCCTGGGCGGCCTGGCCGCCTACGACCTGGTCCAGCGTCAGCACGCCATCCTGCGCAACTACCCGATCGTCGGGCACCTGCGCTACGTGCTGGAGCGGTTCGGGCCGGAGCTGCGGCAATACATCGTCACCGACAACGACTCCGAGCGCCCGTTCAGCCGCGACCAACGCCGGTGGATCTACGCGAGCGCGAAGCTGGAGAACAACTACTTCGGGTTCGGCACCGACAACGACGTCGAGCACCTCGAGGGCTACCCGATCATCAAGCACCGGACCTTCATCGGCGAGGGCCCCGACCCCGACCCGCACGTCGGTGAGCACACCAACGTGCCGAGCGTGAAGGTCCTGGGCGAGGCCCGCGGGCGGGCCAAGGCGTTCCGGCCGAAGTCGATCGTGAACGTGTCGGGCATGAGCTACGGCTCGCTGTCGCGCCAGGCGATCACCGCGATCAACCGCGGCGCGGCGCAGGCGGAGTGCCTGCACAACACCGGCGAGGGCGGGTTGTCGGAGTACCACCGCGAGGGCGCCGACCTGGTCTTCCAGATCGGCACGGCCTACTTCGGCTGCCGCGACGACCGGGGCCGCTTCGACCTCGAGCGGCTCAAGGACCTGGTGGCCTCGGCGCCGGTCCGCGCGATCGAGATCAAGCTCAGCCAGGGCGCCAAGCCCGGCCTGGGCGGCCACCTGCCCGGCGCCAAGGTCACCCCCGAGATCGCAGAGGTACGGGGGATCCCGCTGGGGGAGGACTGCATCAGCCCCGCGCGGCACGCGGAGTTCTCCGACACCGACTCGATGCTCGACTGGGTCGAGATGATCGCTGCCGAGACCGGACTGCCGGTCGGCATCAAGTCGGCGGTGGGCGACCAGTTGTTCTGGCAGAAGCTGGTCGAGCACATGGCCGACGGCCAGCGCGGCGTCGACTTCGTGACCGTCGACGGCGGCGAGGGCGGCACCGGCGCCGCGCCGCTGGTCTTCACCGACTCCGTCGCGCTGCCCTTCCGCGTCGGCTTCGCGCGGGTGTACGCCGAGTTCGCGCGCGCAGGGCTCGCCGACCGGGTCACCTTCGTCGGTGCCGGCAAGCTCGGACTCCCCGACAACGCCGCGGTCGCGATGGCCCTCGGCGTCGACCTGATCAACGTCGCCCGCGAGCCGATGTTCGCGGTGGGCTGCATCCAGGCCCAGAAGTGCCACACCGGCGCGTGCCCGACCGGGGTCGCCACCCAGAACGAGTGGCTGGCCCGCGGCCTCGACGTCGAGTCGAAGACCGAGCGGGTGGCTAACTACATCGGCACGCTCCGGCGCGACCTGCTCAAGCTCGCCGGCAGCTGCGGGCTGACCCACCCGGGTCTGATCACGCCGGACGACATCGAGCTGATGCACGGCAACTACGAGGGTCGCTCACTCCGGGAGGTCTACGGGTACGAGCCGCACTGGCGGGTGCCGACCCCGGAGCAGCGCGCGGCGATCGACGAACTGATGCTCGGTGCCCCGGACGACGACCCGCCACCGCCCTCGCAGGATGCGGAGCGGTAGCGGGTCGTCACCTCACGGTCGCGGCGCGGCGCCGCGCAGGCGTACCTGACTCAGTGCACCAGCGCCGGGGGAGCGCCCGCGGCATCGGTCTCCTCCGTGCGCTTGCGCGGCAGGAAGAACGCCGGGATCAGCACCAGGGCCACCAGGATCGTGGCGAGCAGGAAGGCACCGCCGAAGGCCTCGGCGGCCTGCGACAGGCCGAGGGCGACCGCCTCGGGACCGAGCTGGGCCGCGATCTCGGGGTTGAGCTGCGAGGCGACGGCGGGCCCAGCGAGCTCGTGGTCCTGGAACCCGTTGGTCAGCACCACGGTGAACAGCGCCGTACCGATCGAGGCAGCCACCTGCTGGGTGATGTTCATCAGGGTCGAGCCGCGGGCGATGTCGTGGTCCTTCAGGGTCCGCAGCGCGGCGGTCATGATCGGCATCATCGTGCCGCCCATGCCCAGGCCCATGACGAACAGCGCACCGAGCAGGAACGGGTACGACGTGGTGGCGTCCAGCGTGCTGAACATGCCCATCCCGACCGCGATGACGGAGATGCCGGCCAGCACGATGCGGCCCGGACCGATCCGGTCGACCAGCGCACCGGCGATCGGCATCGTCACCATCGCGCCGATGCCCTGCGGCGCCAGCAGCAGACCGGCGTTCAGTGTCGACTCACCGCGGATCTGCAGGAAGTACGACGGGAAGAGCAGGCCGGCGCCGAAGAACGCGATCGCGAACATCACCATCGAGATGACCGCGACGGTCAGCGTCGGGTTGCGGAACAGCTTCAGGTCGATGAGCGGGTGCTCGATCCGACCCTTGAGGCTGCGGACGACGAACGCCACGACCAGCAGCACGCCCAGGATCGCCGGGACGATCACCTCGGCGTCGGCGACCGTGCCGGTCTCGGGGATGGTCGAGACGCCGTACAGGAAGGCCGCCAGACCGGGGGAGAGCAGCAGCATGCCGACGAAGTCGAAGGACTCCGAGGGGGAGGGGTTGTCCTTCGGGAGCACCTTCCAGGCGTAGACGAGCCCGACGATGCCGATCGGCAGGTTGATCAGGAAGACCCAGTGCCACGAGGCGATGTCGATCAGCCAGCCACCGAGGATGGGGCCGAAGATCGGGCCCAGCAGCATCGGGATTCCGAGCACGGCCATCACCCGGCCGATCCGCTGCGGACCGGCGGCGCGGGTCATGATCGTCATACCCAGCGGCATCAGCATGCCGCCGCCGAGGCCCTGGATCACCCGGAAGGCGACGAGCGAGGTGACGTCCCAGGCCGCGGCGCACAGCAGCGAGGCGAGGGTGAACAGCAGCACCGCGATCATGTAGAGCCGCTTGGTGCCGAACCGGTCGGCGGCCCAGCCGGTGAGCGGGATGACCGAGGCGAGTGCCAGGGTGTAGCCGGTCATGGTCCACGCGGCCTGCGCCGGGGTGGCGTCGAAGTCCGACTGGAAGGTCGGCTGGGCGACGGAGACGACGGTGATGTCGAGGATCGACATGATCGCGCCGAGCACGACGACACCGGCGACCAGCAGGACGTTCTTGTCGAGCTTGTCGGGGTTGTCGGGGTCGGCCGGCGTCGGCACCGGGGGCGGGGAGGTGGCGGTCATGCGGGTCCTTCGTGGGTGCGGGGTCCGGGTCGGACCGGGTGGATCGGGAGGGTCGGCCGGTCGGGCCGAGCAGGTCGGGTCGGTCAGCCGCACCCGGTGGCGGGCCGCACCGCCGGGTGCTCCTCGTCGCCGAGGGGGCCGAGCACCGCGACCAGGGCGGCCCGCTCGTCCTCGGTGAGGCGACCGAGGTAGTCGCGGGCCGTGGCTCGGTGGCCCTCGGCCTTCAGGTCGAGCAGCGCGCGCCCCTCGGCCGTGAGCCCGACGAGCTTGACCCGACGGTCGTCGGGTTGCTCGTGCCGGTCGACCAGCCCCAACTTCACGAGCCGGTCGACGTTGCGCCCCGCGCTCGGCAGGGACAGCCCGAGCAGTCCGGCGATCTGGCCGATCGGCATCGAAGCGCCATGGTGCTCCAGCACCATCAGCGCGCGCACCTGATTAAAGGTGAGGTCCAGCTCGACGAACGACTCGATCCAGGGGTCGCGACCGGGCGCGAAGGCCCTGCGGACGAAGGCCTCCACGACGAGGACGGTCTCCGCTGGCGTGGGCACCCGAGAATGCTAACGGGACCGCAACTATTGCGCGAAACGGATTAACTGTGACGCTGCTCACCGCCGCTAGGCATATTCCCCTACCTGAGCGTCGTCGAAGGGCGCGTACGCCAACGCTCAGGTAGGGGAATATCCCAGCAGGGCGACCTCCTCGAGCTCGTCGGCGCGGGGTCGGGCCGACGGGGTCAGGGGTAGCCGGTCGGGTCGAGCAGGGAGGGGGAGGGGTACGTCAGTTGACGATGCGCTCGATCGCCTCGACGACGGCGGGGTCGTCGGGGGTGGTGGTGGGGGAGAAGCGCGCGACCACGGTGCCGTCGGCGGTGATGAGGAACTTCTCGAAGTTCCACTGGACGTCGCCGGGCTCGGTCGACTTCTTGAACCCGCCCTCATCGGCGTACGGCGCCTCGACCAGCGTCGCGTAGACCGGGTGGCGGCCCTCGCCGTTGACCTCGATCTTCTCGGTCATCGGGAAGCTCACGCCGTAGGAGGTGGAGCAGAAGGTCTCGATCTCCTCGGCCGAGCCGGGCTCCTGCTCGCCGAACTGGTTGCACGGCACGCCGACGACGGTCAGCCCCTCGACCCGGCGGTGCAGCTCCTCCAGCGCGGTGTACTGCGGGGTCAGGCCGCACTGCGAGGCGACGTTGACGATCAGCGCGGGTCGGCCGCCGGTGAGGTCACCGAGGGTGGCGGGGGTGCCGTCGAGGCGGGCGATCGGAGTGTCGAGGAGTGTCATAGCCGCAGCGTACGGTCCTCTGCGTGAGCTTCGTCCCCGTCTCCGGACCCGCCCGGCTCCTGCGCGCCGCCCAGCCCCGCACGAGCGAGGTGGAGTTCACCGCCGGCGGCGCCCGCGGCGAGGGGAGGGTGGTGCGGCTGCCGATCAACGCCGCGCTGCCGGTGCTCACCCGCGCCCACCGGCGCGACGACGTCCACCCCAGCGTCGCGCTGCTCGGGCAGGGCGCGCTGCTGGCCCTGCGCTACGTCGCCGACGGCCGGGTCGAGCCGGCCGGCGCGGAGGCCTGGCGGGTCGGCCCGCTCGATGCCGACGAGCACGAGCGGATCCGGCTACTCGCCGCTGCCCGGACCTACGACGGGCTCGATGCCGGCGCGGCCGAGGAGCTCGTGCGCTTCCTGATCGACGCCGTCGCCGACACCATGCCCCGCGGCGCCCCGTCGGCCGTACGCCGGCCGGTCACCCGCCGCCGTCGGGTCGCCACGGGCGAGGCACCCCGGGTGCACCAGGTGGCGATCACGCTGCGGGTCGAGGCCGACGACGAGGACCTGCTCGAGGGCCGGGTGCGGATCGTGCCGCAGGTCCACGACGCCGGCGACCACACCGTCGTCACCGATGCGGCGCTGCTGTGGGTCGGCGAGGCGCCGGCGTTCAGCGGCCAGGCCCGCATCGACGCCGCGACCCGGCTGCGCCGAGCCGCGCAGGTCTGGGCGCCGCTGCAGCGCCTGCTCGACCTGCGGGTGCCCGACCAGATCGAGCTCGAGCCCGACGAGGTCGCCGACCTGCTCGAGAGCGGCCTGGCCGGGCTGGCCGAGATCGGCATCGACGTGCTCTGGCCGCGCGCCCTGCGGCGCGACCTGACCGCGGAGGTCGTGGTCGAGCGCCGCACCGGCCCCGAGGACGCGCCGCTGCAGGAGGGGCTGTTCGGTTCCGGTGCGCTGTTCGGCTTCGACTGGCGCCTGGCCATCGGCGACGACCCGCTCACCGCCGACGAGCTCGCGGTGCTGCGGGAGGCGACCACCCCGATCGTCAAGCTCCGCGACAACTGGATCGTCATCGACCCCGAGACCGCGCGGCGTGCCCGCAAGCGGTTGGCCGGACGCAGCCGCGCGGTGCCCGCCGGCCCGGCGTTGGCGGCTGCGCTGACCGGCGTGGCCGAGATCGACGGGGACGAGGTCACCGTCCATCCCGGCGCGAGCCTCGAGCGCGACCGCGCGCGGCTGCTCGCCGCCGGGGAGCGCGAGCCGGTGCCGGTGCCGGCCGTGCTCCGGGCGCAGCTGCGCGACTACCAGCGTCAGGGGCTCACCTGGCTCGCCGAGCTCACCTCCCTGGGGGTCGGTGCCTGCCTGGCCGACGACATGGGGCTGGGCAAGACGATCACGCTGATCGCGCTCCACCTCCACCGCCACGAGCGGGCGCACGCCGACGGGCGGGCGGCCGGCCCCACGCTCGTGGTCTGCCCGGCCTCGCTCCTGGGCAACTGGGAGGCCGAGATCAAGCGGTTCGCCCCCGGCGTGCCCGTACGCCGGTTCCACGGCGCGCGGCGCGCCCTCGACGGACTCGACCCCGCCGCCGACCAGCTGGCGCTGGCCGATGACGCCGGCTTCGTACTCACCACCTACGGCACGGTCCGCAACGACGCCGCCACGCTCGCCGAGGTCGGCTGGGACCTCGTGGTCGCCGACGAGGCGCAACACATCAAGAACGCCCGCTCGGCCACCGCCCGGGCGCTGCGCGAGATCGACTCCGCGGCCCGGGTCGCACTCACGGGCACGCCGGTCGAGAACGAGCTCACCGAGCTGTGGGCGATCCTCGACTGGTGCACCCCCGGGCTGCTCGGGTCGCGCCAGGCCTTCCGCCGGGCCTGGGCGGCGCCGATCGAGTCCGGTCAGGAGCCCACCAAGGCCCGACGGTTCGCCGATCTGGTCAGCCCGTTCCTGCTGCGGCGCCGCAAGAGCGACCCCGGCATCGCGCCGGAGCTGCCGCCCAAGACCGAGACCGACCACCCGGTGCGGCTCACCCGCGAGCAGACGGTGCTCTACGAGACGCTCGTCAAGGAGTCGATGCGCCGCATCGAGCAGGCCGACGAGCACGCCCGGCGCGGGCTGATCCTGGCGCTGCTGACCGGGCTCAAGCAGATCTGCAACCACCCGGCGCACTACCTCAAGCAGGCCGCCGCTGCGCGCACCGGCCGGTTCGCCGGTCGCTCGGAGAAGATCGACCTCGTCGACGACCTGCTCGACTCGGTGGTCGCCGAGGGCGGTGCGGTGCTGGTCTTCACCCAGTACGTCGCCATGGCCGACCTGCTCGCCGACCACCTCACCCGCCGCGGCATCGGCAATCAGTTGCTCCACGGCGGCACCCCGGTGCCGCAGCGCGAGCAGATGGTGGCGCGATTCCAGGCCGGCGAGGTGCCGGTGTTCCTGCTCTCGCTCAAGGCCGGCGGCACCGGCCTCAACCTCACGCGGGCCGACCACGTCATCCACGTCGACCGCTGGTGGAACCCCGCCGTCGAGGAGCAGGCCACCGACCGCGCCTACCGGATCGGCCAGACCAAGCCGGTGCAGGTGCACCGGATCATCACCGAGGGCACCGTCGAGCAGCGCATCGCGGAGTTGCTGCGCCAGAAACGGGCCCTGGCCGACGCGGTGCTGGCCTCCGGCGAGGCGGCCCTCACCGAGCTCAGCGATGCCGAGCTGCGCGACCTGGTCGCGCTGCGGGACCGGTCGTGAGCGACGCTCCCGGCGCCCTGGTCCACGACCGCTTCCCGCCACGGCGCGGGGCCGTACGCGCCGCGACCTGGTGGGGCCGCGCCTGGGTGCGTGCGGCCGAGGAGGCGGCGTACGACGAGCGCGACGCCAAGCAGGGGCGCACCCTCGCGCGCACCGGCCGGGTCGGCGCGATCGGGATCGAGCCCGGCGGCGCCACCGCAGTGGTGGAGGACACCACCGGCCTGCACACGGTCCGGGTCGGGCTCGAACAGCTGCGCCCGGCCGACTGGGAGGCGTTCCTCGACGAGCTCGCCGCCCGCGCCGGGCATGCCGCGGCGCTGCTGGCCGGCGACCTCCCGCACGCGTTGATGGAGGAGGTCGAGGCCGCCGGCGTGGAGGTGCTGCCGTACGGCTCGGAGCTGGAGTGCTTCTGCCCGTGCGAGGCGTGGGTGCAGCCGTGCCGGCACGCGCTGGCGGTGGTCTACCAGCTCGGGTGGTGGGTCGACGAGGACCCGTTCGTCCTGCTGCACCTGCGCGGCCGGCCACGCGCCGACGTGCTGGCCGGCCTCAACGAGCGCTACGACGCCCGCGAGGAGGTGGTCGTCGAGGACGATCCCGACGACCGCGCCGACCCCGGCATCGCCGAGGCCGTGCGCGATGCGGCCGAGCGGGCGCGGATCCTGCTCGGGCTGGCCGAGCACGCCCCGACCGGCGACGGCCTGGCCGACTCGGCGGTGGCGGCGTACGACGTGGCCGTCGCGGCGCTCGTCAGCCCCGGGGGCTCCTCCCGCTGACGTCGAGCGCGCGCATGGCCATGGCCTCCAGTTCGGCGCGCATCGCGTCCGGCTCGAGGTAGCTGCTGCGCGGGGTGGAGTTGAGCAGCCCGAAGACGGCGTGCGCGCGGGCCAGCGCCGTGCGGTCGTCGAGGGCGGGGTGCACCCGTTGCTGCGCGGCGACCAGCAGGTCGACGTACTCCCGCTGCAACCGGCGGACCTGCTCGCGTGCCTCGTCGGGGAGCGAGGACCAGTCGCGGTCCTGGACGATGATCAGCGCCCGCTCGCGCAGCGCGAAGTCGGTGTGCCACGCGACGAGTGCGCGGACCCCGCCCACCGGGTCGTTCGCCGCCGCCGCGCGCTCGCGCCCGACCCGGAGCAGCTCCTCGCTGATCGAGATCAGCATCTCGGCGAGCATCGCGTCCTTGGAGGCGAAGTGGCGGTAGATCGCCGGACCGGAGACCCCCGCGGCCCGGCCGATGTCGTTGACCGACACCCCGTGGAAGCCCCGGTGGGCGAAGAGGTCCGCGGCCACCCGCAGCAACTCCTCGCGCCGGGTCAGGGTCTGGCTCACCCGGCTCAGGCTAGTGGAGCGGCGCCGGCACGGAGGTGTCCGCGCAGGGCCCTGCCCAGGGGTTCGACCTCGGCGACGGTGTTGTGCGCGTGGAAGCTGAGCCGCAGGCGGCCGGCGCGGCGGGCGGTGACCACCCGGTGCTCGGCGAGCACCCCCGGGACGGCCTCGTCGGTCCCGACCGCCAGGATCGCCGAGTCCGGTGCGGGGAGGTCGGCGGCGGCACAGAACGCCCCGGCCACCTCCAGGGCGTGGGCGTGCAGCGCCGCGCACCCGATGTCGGCCAGGAACTCCACCGACGTGCGCGTCCCCACCCAGGCGAACCACGCCGGCGACACGTCGAAGCGCCGGGCGTCGTCGGCCAACCGCAGCGGCAGGCCGTAGATGCTCTCCCACGGGTCGGCCCCGGCGTACCACGACGCGGCCACCGGCCGGAGCCGGTCGACGAGGTCGGGACGCACGGTGAGGAAGGCCGTGCCGCGCGGGCAGAGCAGCCACTTGTAGCCCCCGCAGACCGTCACCGCGTAGCGCCCGGCGTCGACCGGCAGCCATCCCGCCGACTGCGTCAGGTCCACGAGGAGTTCGGCGCCGTGGCGTGCGCAGGCCTCCTCGAGCGCCGCCAGGTCCGCGAGCCGACCGTCGGCCGACTGCACCGCGGCGACCGCGACCCAGGCGGTGTCGGGGCCCACGCGTCCGGCGAGCTCCTCGAGCGGCACCTCGACGACCCGCACGCCGCGGTCGGCATGCGCGGCGAAGGGGAAGGTCACGCTGGTGAAGTCACCGGCGGCGACGAGCACCTCCGCCCCGTCGGGGACCGAGGCCGCCACCAACCCCACGAGTGGCGCGACCTGGTGCCCGATCGCGACCTGCGCGGCCGGCACGCCCACGAGTCCGGCGTACGCCGCGCGCGCGGCCGCGATCGTGGCGTCGAAGTGCGGCGGCTCCAGGGTCCCGGCGGCCCAGGCGGCGTACGCCTCGGCCAGCGCCTGCTGGGTGACCCGCGGCGGCAGCCCCATCGACGCGGTGTTGAGGTACAACGTGTCGGGGGTGAACGCCTCGGCGTACGGCCACGTGCTCATCCGCCGACCCTAGGGTCCGGGGGTCGCCGGCCGGGCGGACGCGCCGGGTGGACCCGCCGATCGGCCGATCTCCGGCACCGTCATCCGCTCGCCCCGGGAGAGCGGCTCTGGACGGGCAGGTTAACGGTCATTAACATCGCTGCTGTGAGAGAGCTCGTCGCCGACCTGCACGCCCGGCTCGCCGCGGTGCGCGAGGGGGGACCCGAGGCCGCCCGGGAGAAGCACCTCGCCCGCGGCAAGCTGCTGGCGCGCGACCGGGTCGACCGGCTGCTCGACCCCGGGAGCCCGTTCCTCGAGCTCGCCCCGCTGGCCGCGACCGGGATGTACGGCGATCCCGACGCGCCCGACGCCGTTCCCAGCGCCGGCGTGGTCGCGGGCATCGGCCGGGTCAGCGGTCGGCTGTGCATGATCGTCGCCAACGACGCGACCGTGAAGGGCGGCACCTACTACCCGATCACGGTCAAGAAGCACCTGCGCGCGCAGACGGTGGCGCGGGAGAACCGGCTGCCGTGCCTCTATCTCGTCGACTCCGGCGGTGCCTTCCTGCCGATGCAGGACGAGGTCTTCCCCGACCGCGAGCACTTCGGTCGGATCTTCTTCAACCAGGCGCAGATGTCGGCCGCCGGCATCCCCCAGATCGCCGCGGTCATGGGCTCGTGCACGGCGGGCGGGGCCTACGTGCCGGCGATGAGCGACGAGACCGTGATCGTCAAGGAGCAGGGCACGATCTTCCTCGGCGGTCCGCCGCTGGTGAAGGCGGCCACCGGCGAGGTCGTCACCGCCGAGGAGCTCGGGGGCGGCGACGTGCACGCCCGCACCTCCGGCGTGGTCGACCACCTCGCCGACGACGACCCGCACGCGCTGGCGATCGTGCGCTCCATCGTGGCGACCTGCGAGCGCGGGTCCCGCCCGGCGGAGGACCCGGCGCCGTACCCGAGCGAGGAGCCCGTCCTCGACCCCGAGGAGCTGCTCGACGTCGTCCCGGTCGAGTCCCGCACCCCGTACGACGTGCGCGAGGTGATCCGCCGCGTGGTCGACGCCAGCCGCTTCCACGAGTTCAAGCAGCTCTACGGCGAGACGCTGGTGTGCGGGTTCGCGCGCATCCACGGCCACCCGGTCGGGATCGTGGCCAACAACGGCATCCTGTTCTCCGAGTCCTCCCTCAAGGGCGCGCACTTCATCGAGCTGTGCAACCAGCGCGGGGTACCGATCGTGTTCCTGCAGAACATCACCGGCTTCATGGTCGGGCGGGAGTACGAGAACCGCGGCATCGCCCGCGACGGCGCCAAGCTGGTCACCGCCGTCGCCAGCAGCGTCGTCCCGAAGTTCACCGTCGTCATCGGCGGCTCCTACGGCGCCGGCAACTACGGCATGTGCGGGCGCGCCTACGACCCGCGGTTCCTGTGGATGTGGCCCAACGCCAAGATCTCGGTGATGGGCGGGGAGCAGGCCGCCTCGGTGCTGGCCACCGTGCGTCGCGACGGCATCGAGCGCCGTGGCGAGACCTGGAGTGCTGAGGACGAGGAGGCGTTCAAGGCGCCGATCCGCGAGCAGTACGAGGCCCAGGGCTCGGCGTACTACTCCACCGCCCGGCTCTGGGATGACGGCGTGATCGACCCCCGCGACACCCGCCGGGTGCTCGGCCTGGCGCTCGAGGTCGCCGCCTCCGACCCGACACCGACCCCGATGCCGGACTTCGGCGTCTTCCGGATGTGAGGCAGGCGTGACGCTCCAGACCGTCCTCATCGCCAACCGTGGCGAGATCGCGCTCCGGGTGATCGGCACCTGCCGGCGGCTCGGGATCACCACCGTCGCGATCCACACCGACCTCGACGCCGCCGCCCCGCACGTGCGCGAGGCCGACCGGGCCGTCCGTGTGCCGAGCTATCTCGACATCGACGCCGTGGTCGCCGCCGCGCGTGGGAGCGGCGCCGACGCGGTGCACCCCGGCTACGGCTTCCTCTCCGAGCGCGCCGCGTTCGCCCGCGCGCTGGAGGACGCCGGAATCCGGCTGGTGGGACCCAGCGCCGCGGTGATGGACGCAATGGGCCGCAAGGACGCCGCGCGCGAGATCGCCGAGAAGGCCGGGGTGCCGGTGGTGCCGGCGTACGAGGTCTCGACGAGCTCGACCACCCAGGGGACCGCCGACCACCTGGAGTTCCCCGTGCTCGTCAAGGCCGCCGCCGGCGGCGGGGGCAAGGGCATGCGGGTGGTGCGCAGCGCCGAGGAGTACGCCGACGCGGTGGCCGCCGCGGCCCGCGAGGCCGAGCACGCCTTCGGCGACGCGACGCTGCTGGTGGAGAAGTACGTCGAGCGCGGGCGCCACATCGAGGTGCAGGTGCTCGGCGACGACCACGGCAGCGTGGTCCACCTCTTCGAGCGCGACTGCTCGACCCAGCGCCGGCACCAGAAGGTGCTCGAGGAGGCCCCGGCACCCACGATCAGCGAGGCGACCCGGTCGGAGGTCACCCGGGCGGCGGTCGCCCTGGCCCGGGAGGTGGGCTACTCCGGGGCCGGCACGGTGGAGTTCCTGCTCGACGACGACACCGGTGCGGCGTACTTCCTGGAGATGAACACCCGCCTCCAGGTCGAGCACCCGGTCACCGAGCTCGCGGTCGAGGTCGCCGGCGCCCGCCCCGACCTGGTCGAGTTGCAGCTGCACGTCGCCGCCGGTCGGCCGCTGGATTTCTCCCAGGACGACGTCCGGCTCGTGGGGCATGCCATCGAGGCGCGCGTCTACGCCGAGGACGCGTACGCCGGGTTCCTGCCGCAGGCCGGCCGCGCGGGGTTCGTGCACTGGCCGCACGGTGATGGCATCCGGGTCGACGCCGCCCTCGAGTCCGGCGGCGTCGTCAGCACCGCCTACGACCCGATGCTCGGCAAGGTGATCGCCGCGGGCGCGACCCGCGAGCAGGCCCGGCGCCGGCTGCTCACCGCCCTCGACGACACCGCGATCCTCGGGCTCACCACCAATACCGGCTTCCTGCGCGCACTGGTCGCGACCGCGGCGTTCGCCGACGCCGGCATCGACACCGCCTGGCTCGACCGCACCGACCTGCCCGCGCCCCCGCTCGACGGTGCCGGCGTGGCCGCGGCGTACGCCGAGCTGCTCCACCACGAGGAGACGACCGCCGGGTCGGCCTGGCGCGCCGACGGCTGGCGAGCGGGCGGAGTGCCCGGTCCGGGTCACCTGCCCGACCTGCCCGCCGGGCGCACCGCTGTCCGTACGGGCGCCCGGACCGCGCTGGTGGACGGCGTCCGGGTGGTCGAGGTCGCCCGCACCGACCACGCCGAAGGCGTCACCCGCCTGGTGTTGCGCACCGGTGCCGGCGACCACGTGGCCTGGGTGCAGCGCCGCAGCGACGCGGTCGAGGTGGTCGACGCCGGCCACCGCACAGCGATCACCCGGCCCGACCCGTTCACGGTCGCCCTGGCCGACCCCGGCGCCGGGTCCATCACCGCGCCGATGCCCGGCACCGTGCTCGACCTCGATGTCGCCGTCGGCGACACCGTCTCCGCCGGCCAGCGGCTGGGCGCGATGGAGGCGATGAAGATGGAGCTGGCGCTCACCGCGCCGTTCGCCGGCACCGTCGTCGCCGTCGGCGCCGCGGTGGGGGAGCAGGTCGCGCTGGGTACGGTCCTGATCGAGGTCGAGCCCACGGCCGGGATCGACGGGGCGAGCGAGGGGAGCGGCGCATGACCGGGGTCGTCGATCGTCCGGCCACGCATCCGGCGCCCGGCGTCGGCGCGGCCGAGGTGACGATCTGGGAGGTCGGCCCGCGCGACGGCCTGCAGAACGAGTCCGCGGTCGTGCCGACCGCGACCAAGGCGGCGTTCGTGCAGCGCCTGGTCGCCGCCGGGTTGCCGGTCGTCGAGGCGACCAGCTTCGTCCACCCGAAGTGGGTGCCGCAGCTGGCCGACGCCGCCGACCTGCTCACCGCCCTCGCCGCCGACGAGGCGCTGGGTGATGCCGCCCGCGACCTCCCGGTGCTCGTGCCCAACGAGCGCGGGCTCGACCGGGCGATCGAGCTCGGCTGCCGGCACGTCGCGATCTTCGCCAGCGCCACCGAGACCTTCGCCCAGCGCAACCTCAACCGCTCCTTCGAGGACCAGTTCGCGATGTTCGCCCCGACGGTGGAGCGGGCCCGGGGTGCGGCGATGCGGGTGCGCGGCTACCTGTCGATGTGCTTCGGCGACCCGTGGGAGGGCGCGGTGCCGCCCACCCAGGTGGTCGCCTCCGGCGTCCGCCTGCTGGAGCTCGGCTGCGACCAGCTCAGCCTCGGCGACACCATCGGCGTCGCGACCCCCGGGCACGTCCGCGCCCTCCTGACGGCGTTCGCCGACGCCGGCGTCGGCACCGACCGCATCGCGGTGCACTTCCACGACACCTACGGCCAGGCGCGGGCCAACAGCTACGCCGCCCTCGAGGCCGGCGTCCGCACCTTCGACGCCAGCGCCGGGGGGCTCGGTGGCTGCCCCTACGCTGAGTCCGCCACCGGCAACCTCGCGACCGAGGACCTGGTCTGGATGCTCGAGGGCCTCGGCGTACGCACCGGGGTCGACCTGGACGCGTTGATCGCCACCAGCCGGTGGATGGCCGACCAGCTCGGCCGCCCCAGCGCGTCGCGGGTGGTCCAGGCGCGGTCGTAGCGGCACGCGCCTGCTGGTCGGCGTCGCACCGGATCGCGCCGCGGCACCGCCCACCCACGCCCACGCCCGGTCGGGCACAATGCGGGTATGAGCCGCGCCGTCTACCTCCACGTGGGCGCGCCGCGGACGGGGTCCTCCTACCTCCACCGCCGGCTCGCCGCCAACCGGGAGTCACTGGCCTCCCACGGTGTCCACCTGCCCGTGCCCGACGGTCAGGCCTCGGCCGCCCACGACCTCGTCGGGCGCCGGTTCGGCACCAGCGATGTCGCCGGCCACTGGGAACACCTCGTGCGGGCCGCGCTCCGGGTCGACGGCACCGCCGTGATCAGCCACGACGTCCTCGCCGGCGCCCGGGGCGACGAGGCCCGTCGCGCCCTGGGGTCGTTCCGGGACGCCGACGTGCACGTGGTCTTCGTCGTCCGCGACCTCGCCCGGCAGCTGCCCGCGGAGTGGCAGGAGAGCCTCAAGCGCGGGCGCAGCTGGACCTACGAGCGGTTCCTGGAGCGGATGGTCGCCCGGCGCGGTGCCACCGCCCAGCAGTTCTGGCGCAGCCAGGACATCTCCGACGTGCTGCGCCGGTGGACCGCCGGGCTCGAGCCCGACAAGGTGCACGTGATCGTGGCCCCCTCCGGCGACCCCACCCCCGAGCAGCGGTGGGATCTCTACTGCGCCGCGCTCGGCATCGACCCCGCTTGGGCCCCCAGCGACGTCGGCCAGGTGCCGGCACCGCTGTCGATCACCGAGGCCGGCGCGCTCCGGGCGGTCAACCAGCGGCTGCAGGAGGTCGAGCACGACGCGGTGACGCGGCGCCGGCTGATCCGTACGGCCCTCGACACCCGGCAGCACTCCCCGGGTGCCGGCGGCGGACCCGACGACCGGATCACCCTGCGGCCCGACCTCAGTGCGTGGGCGGCCGGCATCACCGAGGAGTGGGTCGACTGGCTCACCGGGTCGGGTGTCCACGTGATCGGCCGGGTCGAGGACCTGTGGTCGCCGCTGCCCGACCCCGACGCGGTGTGGGCCGACCCCGACCAGCCCGACGCCGCCGCGGTCGCCACCACCGCGCTCGACCTGCTCGCGACGATGACGGTGCAGGCCACCCGCCGCGTCCCGCCCGACCCGCCGACCGCGTTCGCCCGCGCCGCCCGCCGGCTGCGGGGCGCCGGCTGATCCGCCGATGAGACGAG
>JAJUGK010000056.1 GCA_029268205.1 Nocardioidaceae bacterium | reverse complement strand
GACGCATGGCTGCGCCTGCACCTGCTCAGCCACCGGCTCGTCCAGCCGCACGGCGCCAACCTCGACGGCGTCTTCGGCCTGCTGAGCAACGTCGTGTGGACCTCCGCCGGTCCGTGCGCGGTCGCGGACTTCGAGCGCACCCGGCTACGGCTCCGCGCCGCCGGGCAGGTCGTGACGGTGTACGGCGTCGACAAGTTCCCGCGGATGGTCGACTACGTCGTGCCGTCGGGCGTGCGGATCGCCGACGCCGACCGCGTCCGCCTCGGCGCCCACCTCGCCTCGGGCACGACGGTCATGCACGAGGGGTTCGTGAACTTCAACGCCGGCACGCTGGGCGCCTCGATGGTCGAGGGCCGGATCAGCGCCGGCGTGGTGGTCGGCGACGGCTCCGACGTCGGCGGCGGCGCCTCGATCATGGGCACGCTCTCCGGCGGCGGCACCGAGGTCATCTCCATCGGCGAGCGCTGCCTGCTCGGCGCCAACGCCGGCATCGGGATCTCCCTGGGTGACGACTGCGTGGTCGAGGCGGGCTGCTACGTCACCGCCGGCACCAAGGTGACGGTGCGCGAGCCCGGCGGTGAGACCCGCCTGGCGAAGGCGGCCGACCTCTCCGGGGCCTCCAACGTGCTCTACCGCCGCAACTCGGTCACCGGTGCGGTCGAGGCCGTCGCGCGCTCGGGGCGCGGCATCGCGCTCAACGAAGCGCTGCATGCCAACGACTAGACGCACCACGAAGCGGGGCCGGCCCGCTCAGCAGAGCCGGTTCCTCCCCCGGCTGCTCGCCGGACTGATCGTGCTCGCGGGGGTCTGCACGGCGTTGGTGTTCACCCTGCGCACCGGCATCGGACCGATCCCGGACGCGGAGGAGTGCTCGGTCGAGATCGACGACGAACAGGTGGTCCTCTCGACCGAGCAGGCCGAGAACGCCGCGCTGATCGCCGGCATCGCGATGGGCCGGGGCCTGCCCGCCCGCGCGGTGTCGATCGCGCTGGCGACGGCCTACCAGGAGAGCAAGTTGATCAACCTCGACTACGGCGACCGCGACTCGCTCGGGCTCTTCCAGCAGCGGCCGTCGATGGGGTGGGGCACGCGCGAGCAGGTGCAGGATCCCGTGTACGCCACCAACGCGTTCTACGACGCGCTGGTCAAGGTGCCGGGCTATCGGGAGATGCGCATCACCGAGGCGGCACAGGCCGTGCAGCGCAGCGGCTTCCCCGAGGCGTACGAGGACCACGCCGCCGACGCCCGCGCCCTGGCCTCCGCGCTCACCGGCTACCACCCGGCGCGGTTCACGTGCGTGGTGCGGCACGGGGATGCGCAGGGCCCGTCCGAGCTCGACGAGCAGGGCCTGACCCCCCGCGCCGCCGACGTGCGCGCCGAGATCGACGCGGTCTTCGGTGCGCAGTCGGTCGGCGGGTTCGAGCCCGGTGGGGTCAGCACGGGCCACATGGAGGGCTCGGCCCACTACGAGGGGCGGGCCGTCGACGTGTTCTTCCGCCCCGTCAACGCCACCAACAAGCGGCGGGGCTGGGCCCTGGCCCACTACCTGGTCGCCCAGGCCGACCGGCTCGGCATCCAGACCGTCATCTTCGACGGCCGCATCTGGTCGGCGGGGCGCCGCTCCGAGCAGGGCTGGCGCGACTACCGCGTCGACACCTCCGGCAGGGACCGGCGTACGGCGGCGATCCTGGAGCACCGCGACCACGTCCACGTCGACGTGGTCGGCTGACTCAGGCGGTAGCCGCCTCCCGCGTCGCCGACTCCCTCTTCGCCGCCCGCCGCTCGCCGCGCCGCTCCACCAGCAGGTAGAGCACCGGCACGAGCAGCAGGGTGAGGAAGGTCGAGCTCAGCAGACCGCCGATCACCACGATCGCCAGCGGCTGGGAGATGAACGCGCTCCCGCCGGTGACTCCCAGCGCCATCGGGGTCAGCGCCAGGATCGTCGCCAGCGCGGTCATCACGATCGGCCGCAGTCGCTTGCCGCCACCCTCGGTGAGCGCCTCCAGCACGCTCGCGCCGCGCTCGCGGTACTGGTTGACCAGGTCGATGAGGACGATGGCGTTGGTGACCACGACGCCGATCAGCATCAGCGCACCGATCAGCGACGGCACCCCGAGCGGGATCCCGGTGACCAGCTGCAGCAGCACCGCACCGGTCGCCGCGAACGGCACCGACACCATGAGGATCAGCGGCTGGATCAGCGACCGGAAGGTCCCGACCATCACCAGGTAGACGATCAGCACCGCGATCAGCAGCGCGAGCCCGAGCTGTGCGAACGCCTCGGCCTGGTCCTCGGCGACGCCCCCGAGGGCCACCTCGGTGCCCGGCGGGAGGTCGAGCTCGTCGATCAGCGAGCGCACCTCGCCGGTGACCGAGCCGAGGTCGTCGGCCGCGGGCGAGGCGGTGATGGTGACCGTACGGTCGCCGTCGAGCCGGCTGATGCTGGCCGCGACCCTCTTGCGCTCGATGGTCGCCAGCTGCCCCAGCGTGCCCTGGCCGACCGGGATCCGGGCGAGCTGCTCGACGGTCCGCGGCTTCGGCGTGCCCGCGAGCACGACGTCGAGGCGGTCGCCGGCGATCGTGACCTGTCCCAGCGGCGGCTGCCGCAGGACCTGCGCCAGCACCTGGCCCAGCTGGGGACCGGTGAGACCCGCCGAGGCGGCCGTGGGCAGCGGCTGGACGTCGAGGATCGGCTGGGCCGGTGCCGCGTCGGAGGTGACGGTGCCGATGCCGTCGACGTCCTGTAGCGCCTCCACGACCTGCTCCGCGGCCGCGCTGAGATCTCGGGGGTCCACCGCGGTGACGACGAGTTCGAGGTCGGTGCTGAAGCCGGCGTTGCCCGCGCTGACGGTGATGTCACCGGGCAGCTCGGCGAGCTGCTCCTCCAGCTCGTCGGTGACCGCGTCGGCGTCGCTGCCCTCCTCGAGGGTGAGCGCGAAGGAGTTCGACCCGCCGGTGAACAGGCCGGCCAACCCGGACTCGCCGACCGAGGTCTGCACGGTCTCGACCGCGTCGTGGGCGCTGAGCACCTCCTCGACCTGGCGGGCGGTGGCGTCGCGACGTGCCAGGCTCGCGCCGGCCTTGAGCTCCTGGGTGACGGTCAGGGTGTTCTGCCCGGTGCTCCCGAGGAAGTTGGTCTTCATCAGCGGCGTCAGGGCCAGGGTGACCAGCAGGATCGCCAGCGCGCCCGCGACCGTCACCCAGGGGCGCCCCAGCACCCAGCCGAGCGCGGGGTCGTAGATCCGCCGCAGCCACATGCGCCGCTCGGCGGCCTCCGCCCTCTCGGCGACGACCTCCGGCGACTCCGGGTCGGCCGGCACCCGCAGGAACCAGTACGCCAGCACCGGGATGATGGTCAGCGCCACCAGCAGCGAGGCCATCAGGGCCAGCGCGACAGTGATCGCGAACGGCCGGAACAGCTCACCGACCTGACCGCCGACGATCCCGATGGGCAGGAAGACCGCGGCGGTGGCGATGGTCGACGACGTGATCGCACCGGCGACCTCCTTGACGCCGGTGATGATCGCCGCGGACTTCTCCACGCCGTAGGAGAGGTGGCGCTTGATGTTCTCGATCACCACGATCGAGTCGTCGACCACCCGGCCGACGGCGACGGTGAGCGCGCCCAGGGTGAGGATGTTGAGGGTGTAGCCGCCGAGGTGGAGCCCGATCAGGGTCACCAGCAGCGACAGTGGGATCGAGATGGCCGTGACGATCGTCGAGCGCAGCGAGGCCAGGAAGATCAGGATGACGATCACGGCGAAGACGAGTCCGAGGCCGCCCTCGACGGTGAGGTCCTCGACCGACTTCTCGATGAACGGCGCCTGGTCGAAGGTCACCGTGATCGTGGCGTTCGCCCCGAGCTTCTCCTCGAGCTCGGCGATCAGCTCGTTGACCTCCTCCGAGATCTGCACGGTGTTGCCGTCGGGGGTCTTGGTGATCGCCACGGATTGACTGGGCTGACCGTTGGTGCGGGAGTACGACGTGGGGGCCGCCGCGGAGACCTTCACCTCGGCGAGGGTGCCCAGGGGCGCCGTGCCGCCGCGCGGCAGCGGCACCGGCACCGCCCGCAACTGCTCGATCGAGGTCGGCGTGGTCCCGACCTGGACCGCGAGTGCGGTGTCGCCCTGCTCGAGGGTGCCGGCCGGGACCATGGAGGCGTTGTTGTTGAGCGCATCGGCGACCTGCGCCCCGGTCACCCCGGCGGTGGCGGCACGGGGCTGCAGGGTGATCTCGACCCGCTGCACGGGCGCGCCGGTGAGCTCGGTCTGGCGGACGCCCTCGATGTCGGAGAGCTCGGGGAGCACGACGTCGTTGATCTTCTGGGCCAGGACGCGCGGCTTGTCGTCGGAGGTGATCGCCAGCTGCAGGATCGGGAACTGGTCGAAGTCACCGGCGAAGACCAGCGGGTCGACGTCCGCGGGCAGGGTGCGCAGGCCGGTGACCTCGGTCTCGACCTCCTGCCGGGCGCGGTCGAGGTCGGTGCCGTACTCCAGCAGGACGACGATCACCGCGGAGCCGTTGGACGAGACCGAGTTCAGCGACTCCAGACCCTCGACCCCCGCCAGCGAGTCCTCGATCGGGACGGTGATCTCCTGCTCGACGGCCTCGGGTGAGGCCCCGGCGTACGGCACGACGACGCCGACGGCCGGGAACTGCAGGTCGGGGATCAGCTCGGTGCGCAACGAGTTCAGCGAGATCCCGCCGAAGATCGCCACGATCACGGTCGCCAGCCCGACGAAGGCACGGTTGCGCAGGGAGAAGGTCGCGAAGTGGCCCACGGGCGGAGTGCTCCTGGAAGGTGAGGGTGAGGCCGGAGTGCGGCCACGGTCGACAACTCGTCAGCCAGAGCCTAGAGGGCCGTGCGCCGGGGTCGGGCGGGTGCTGCGTGCACGGGAGTCCTAGCCGACCCAGAACCCGCGGCCGCCGCCGAAGAAATCGCTCGGTCGCGCCGAGGAGGCTGATGCGCCCGTGCGGGAGCCGAGGTAGGAGCCGACGACGGCGGCGCCGAGGTCGTCGAGCTCCGGCGCCACCACCCGGCCGTCGACGCGGCGGGCCATCTGGTCGATGAACCGCGCCAGCCCGGGGTCCTCGCCGAGGCGGAAGAAGGTGGTCTGCGCGCCGAGCCGGCGGGCGTTGTCGAGCTCGTCGACGCTGCGCCGGATGGTGACCGGGTGCGGCGGATAGGAGAACCAGACCTGGCCGTCGGACTCCAGGTGGGCGGTGGGCTCCCCGTCGGTGACGATCAGCAGCACGGGCTGGGCGTTGGGGTGCTTGCGGAAGTGCCGGTTGGCCAGCAGCAGGCCGTGGTGGAGGTTGGTGCCCTTCGACCACATCGCGTCCAGCGCCGTGAGCTGCTCGATCTCCATGACCTCGGCGTACCTGCCGAAGGAGATCAGCTGCAGGTCGTCGCCGCGGAAGCGCGAGCGGATCAGCGTGTGCAGGGCCAGCGCGGTGCGCTTCATCGGCACCCAGCGGCCGTCCATCGCCATCGAGAACGACGTGTCGACCAGGAGCGCCACCGCCGCCTGCGTCCGCGCCTCGGTCTCCTGGACCTCGACGTCGTCGATGCGGATCCGCGGTCCCGACGTCGACCGACCGCCGTGCTCGGCCTGCCGGGTCACGGCGTTGAGGACGGTGCGGGTGACGTCCCATGGCTCGGTGTCGCCGTACTCCCACGGTCGCGTCGCACCGCTGCGCTCGCCGGCGGCACCGGCACGGCGCAGGTCGCGCGCGCCCTGCCTGCCCGACAGCCGTTGCGCGACGTCCTTGAGCAACGCCCTGCCCAGCTGACGCATCGCCTTGGGCGAGAGCCGCAGCTGACCGTCGGAGGAGCGGGAGAGGTACCCGGAGTCGCGCAGCGCCCGCTCGAGCTCGGCGAGGGTGCGGGCGCTGACGGCGGCGTCATCACCCAGCTGGCGGGCGAGCTTGTCGAGGTCGATGTCGTCCATCCGCGCGCCGGCGTGGGACTGCGCGAGCTGCTCGGCGAGGTCGTCGAGGTCGGCCAGGTCCTGCAGGACGCCGGTGCCGTCGCCGAGGCCGAGTCCCTCGTCGCCGCGGAACTGCTCGCCGCCGTCCCAGTCCTCGCCCGGGCGCGCGGACTGCAGGTTGGCGTCGAGCCGCGCGAGCTGCTCCTGGAGCGCCGGCGATCCGAAGGCCTGCGCGGAGAGCTCCATCAGCTCCTGCCGCTGCTCGGGGGACATCGAGTTGAGCATCCGCTGGGCGGCCGCGGCCCGCTGGGCCAGCGTGTCGACCAGCTCCTCGACCGACTCCGGCCGCTCGGGGAAGAAGTCGCCGTGCTTGTCCATGAAGTCGGCGAACTGCTCGTCGGTGTCGTCGCCGCGCGCGTGCGCCTCCAGCAGGTCGTTGAGGTCGTTGAGCATCTCCTGGACCCGCGCGCGGTCCTCGTCGGTCGCCCCCTCGAGTGCCTGCTTCATGCCGGCGAAGCGCTGGTCGAGCAGCTCGCGGCCGAGCAGGTCCTTGATCTGCTCGTACGCGGCCCGGGCCTCGCTGCTCTGCCAGTCGTAGTCGGCCAGCGAGGTCACCGCGGCGGCCGGCGAGCTGGGGAGGTTCTGCAGTCGCATCTCCCGGAACGCCCGGTCGTCGTCGTCCATCATCGCGTCGCGGGCGAGCTGCTTGCGCTCCTCCAGGACGGCGGTGTCGAGCAGCTCCTTGACCTCGGCGATGGTGCCGTCGAGCTGGTGCCGGTCGAGCAGCTCGCGCCGGCGCTGCGCGACCCGGCGAGCGAGGTCGTCGAGACCCTGGGTGTCGCGGGTGCCGCGGCGCAGGTACTCCTGCATGGCGCGCTCCGGGGAGTACCCGGCCATGACGTCCTCGCCGATCGCGTCCAGCGCCTCGGCGAGGTCGACCGGGGGTGCGAGCGGGTCGGGGCCCCCGGCGTAGCGCGAGTACCTGGAGCCGGCCACGTCAGGCGCCGTACGTCGTCGCGGTGGCGTCGGTGTCCTTGGCGACCTTCTGCGCCAGGAAGAGTCCCTCGAGGGCCAGCTCGATCGCCGAGGCACGGGCGCCGTCGGTCTTCGCCTCGAGCCGGTCGCAGATGTCGTCGTAGGTCGTGGCCTCCCCCAGCGCCGGCAGCGCGGAGAGCAGCTCGATGGCGGAGACGTGCGGGCCGGTGCTGACCGTCGCGCCGCCCTCGATGGCGTCGACCAGCGGGGCGAGATCGATGCCGCGCAGGTGGGTGCGCACGGTCTCGGCGGTCGCGACCCGGAGCAGGTGGTCGAGGATCTGCCGCTCGCGGCCCTCCTCACCGGTCTCGAACTCGACCTTGCCGGCGAGCACGTCGACGGCCGTCTCGAGGTCGACGACGCGCGCGACGCCCTCCGGCTCGCCGCGACGTACGGCACGGTGCAGCGCCGCGGCCGCGATGGTCTCCGCACCGGCGATGGCGAAGCGGGCGGAGACGCCGGAGCGCTGGTCGACGGCGTTGGACGAGCGCAGTGCGCGGGTGAAGCGGGCGAGGATCTCCAGCAGGTGGTCGGGCACCCCGGCGACCAGGTGGGCCTCCTGGCGGATCACCGCGATCTCCGCCTCCAGCGAGGTCGGGTAGTGGGTGCGGATCTCGGCCCCGAACCGGTCCTTGAGCGGGGTGATGATGCGCCCGCGGTTGGTGTAGTCCTCGGGGTTCGCGCTGGCGACGACCAGCACGTCGAGCTCCAGCCGCAGCACGTAGCCGCGGATCTGGATGTCGCGCTCCTCCATCACGTTGAGCATCGCGACCTGGATGCGCTCGGCGAGGTCGGGCAGCTCGTTGATCGCCACGATGCCGCGGTGGCTGCGCGGGATCAGCCCGAAGTGGATCGTCTCGGGGTCGCCGAGCGTGCGCCCCTCGGCCACCTTCATCGGGTCGACGTCACCGATGAGGTCGGCGACGGAGGTGTCGGGGGTGGCCAGCTTCTCGGCGTACCGCTCGCTGCGGTGGCGCCAGGCGACCGGCAGGTCGTCGCCGAGCTCCGCGGCCCGGCGTACCCACTCCGGGGAGACGGGCTCGTAGGGATGCTCGCCGAGCTCGGAGCCCTCGATGACCGGCGACCACTCGTCGAGCAGTCCCACCAGGGTCCGCAGCAGCCGGGTCTTGCCCTGCCCGCGCTCACCCAGCAGCACGATGTCGTGCCCGGCCAGGATCGCCCGCTCCACCTGGGGGATGACGGTGTCCTCGAAGCCGTGCAGCCCCGGCCACGGGTCCTCGCCCGCGGCGAGCTTGGCGAGCAGGTTGCGGCGCAGCTCCTCGCGGAGCCCGACCAGCTCGTGGCCGGAGGCGCGCAGGGCGCCCAGGGTGCGGATCTCGGGAGCGGTCACGCTGGCGAACCTAGCGCGAGTCGGCAAGCCTCGCAGCCGCTGTCTCGACCCGTTCGTCGGTGGCGGTGAAGGCCACGCGTACGTGGCGGGCGCCGGCGGAACCGTAGAACGCTCCGGGGGCGACGAGGATGCCGCGCTCGGCCAGCCAGTCGACGGTGGCCCAGCAGTCCTCGCCGCGGGTGGCCCACAGGTAGAGGGAGGCCTCGGAGTGGTCGATGGCGAACCCTGCCCCCTCGAGCGCGGAGCGCAGGATCGCCCGGCGTGCGGCGTAGCGCGCGTGCTGCTCGGCGACGTGGTCGTCGTCCTCGAGCGCGGCCGCCATCGCGACCTGCTGGGGGTAGGGCAGCATCAGGCCGAGGTTCTTGCGGACCGCGAGCAGCTCGGCGACCACGGCCGGATCGCCGGCGACGAAGGCGCACCGATAGCCGGCGAGGTTGGAGCGCTTCGACAGCGAGTGGACGGTGAGGATGCCCGTGGGGTCGCCGCCGCTCACCTCGGGGTGGAGCGCGGAGACCGGCGGGTGGTCGGCGTCCCAGGCGCACTCGAGGTAGCACTCGTCGGAGACGACCAGCACGTCGCGCTCGCGCGCCCAGTCGACGACCTTGCGCAGGTGCGCGACCGGCAGCACCTTGCCGCTGGGGTTGGACGGGGAGTTCAGCCACAGCAGCCGCGGGCGCTCGGGGCCGATCGCGGTCAGCGAGTCGGCGGCGAGGGTGCGCGCACCGACCAGCGCGGCTCCCACGGCGTACGTCGGGTAGGCGAGCTCGGGGTGGACGACCAGGTCGCCGGGTCCGACACCGAGGTGCAGCGGCAGCGCCCCGATCAGCTCCTTGGAGCCGATGGAGGGCAGCACGCAGTCGGTGCCGATGCCGGTGACGCCGAAGCGCCGACCGAGCCAGTCGACCGCGGCCTGCCGAGTGACCGAGAGCCCGAGCGTGGTCGGGTAGCCCGGTGCGTCCGCGGCCCCGGCGAGCGCCTCGCGCACGACGTCGGGCGTCGGGTCGACCGGCGTGCCGATCGACAGATCGACGACGCCGTCGTCATGGGCGCGCGCCTTCTCGGCGTACGGGACCAGACCGTCCCAGGGGAAGTCGGGCAGTCGCGAGGAGACCCTGCCCGCAGCGGGCTCGATCAGTGGTCGTGCTCCTGCGGCGGGAGCGCGGCGACGAACGGGTGGTCCTTGTCGATCTCACCCATCTTGGCCGCACCACCCGGGGAGCCCAGGTCGTCGAAGAACTCGACGTTGGCCTTGTAGTAGTCCTTCCACTCCTCGGGGGTGTCGTCCTCGTAGAAGATCGCCTCCACGGGGCACACCGGCTCGCAGGCGCCGCAGTCGACGCACTCGTCGGGGTGGATGTAGAGCATCCGCTTGCCCTCGTAGATGCAGTCGACCGGACACTCGTCGACACATGCACGGTCCTTGAGGTCCACACACGGTTGAGCGATGACGTAGGTCACCAGATCCTCCTTGTCAGAGGGAGTCAGAGGGCACGGAGCAGAACAGCCCACAGCCTAGTATCCCCCTCGTGGCGACTGCGGGAGAACCCCACGATGTGGGCAAGCATCTGCTTGGTCCGCACGTCGTCGGTCGACGGGTGGTGATCCGCTCGCTGGTGCGCGGCGAGACCGGGCCGACCGGTGGCCCCGCCCTCACCGACGTGCTCGGCACGTGCGAGAGCTGGACCGACCAGACGGTGGTGGTCGCCCGCGACGACGGGTCCGGGGAGCGGGTCCGGATCGCGGTCGCCGACATCGTCTCCGGCAAACCGGTGCCGCCGCGGGCGTCGGTACGGATGCGGATCACCCCGCGCGACGCGCAGGTGCGTGCCCAGGCGATGTGGCCGGGTCTGGCCACGCGTCCGCTCGGCGAGTGGTTGTTGCGCGCCGGCACAGCGGACGTACGCCGCACCTGCTCGGCGCTGGCGATGGGTGATCCCGGCATGCCGATCGCCGAGGCCGCCGCGCACGTCGTCGCCCACGCCCGCGAGCACGACCTGCCCGCACTGACGATGGTCGAGGTCGGCAGCCCGGTCGAGGCCGAGCTCCTGGCGCTCGGGTGGCACGCGGACCGCCCCGGGGAGGCGGAGGTGGAGCTCCGGCTCGCCTCGGTCGCCCGGGCGCTGCGGGCGGCACGGCGCGCCGCTGCCGGCGAGGGCGCGGAGGTCGAGGTGCTCGAGGACGACGCGGGCGCAACCGCCCGGGTGACGGGCGCCGGGGTCGCCCGGGCGGCGTACGCCGACGACTGGGTCGGCATCAGGGCGCTCGAGGTGGACCCCTGGCACCGCCGTCGCGGACTCGGCCGGGCCCTGGTCGCGGCGCTCCTGGACTGGGGCGCCGAGCAGGGCGCCACCACCGCGTGCACCCAGGTGCGGGTCGACAACGCCGCGTCCACACAGCTGTTCGCGCAGCTGGGCTTCACCGCCCACCACGCCTACCGCTACCTCGCGCCGCCCGTCGGGGTGACCGGGGCCGGCCCTGGCTAGTCGCTGCGGTTGTTGTTCCCGCCGCGGTTGCGGCCGCCGCGGTTCTCCGGCGGGTCCTGGCTCGGCGGCGGCCCGCACACCACGGTGTCGGAGGGGATGTAGGTGGTGTGGAACTTCTCGGTCTTCACCAGCTCGCTGGAGCCCGGGCGCCGGAAGTAGCGGAAGACGTCGATGTCGAACCCGCCGTAACCGCTGTTGGGCCGGCAGTCGCTGGTGGTGATGTAGCGGGTCTCGGGCGAGGTGAAGTTGTAGCGACCCGAGGTGTCGGTGGTGATGTCCCAGACCTTGGTGGAGTACAGCGACACCGTCGCCGACCCCTGGCTGCCCGGGGTGCTGGGGTTGACCGACGCCTTGAGCAGCACGCCGTAGTCGGTGTCGTTGCGGAACCGCAGGTCGACCGCTCCCCAGGCGACGGTGGCCTCGCGCCCGATCGGGTAGCGGTCGATGTAGAACGAGTGCGGCTTGTGCTCGACGTCCTCGAGCCCGGCGAAGAACGCGGCGTTGAAGGCGGTGGTGGCGATCTGCGAGACGCCGCCGCCGTAGTCCTCCTTGTAGATGCCGTTGCTGATGATGATGCCGCGGGCGAAGCCGTTCTCGGCGGTGCGCTCGCCGACGGTGTCGTTGAGGCTGAAGGTCTCCCCCGGCTTGAGCAGGGTGCCGTCGATCAGCTCGGCGGCGCGGCCGAGGTTGATGTTGCGGTACTCGGCGTAGGGGAAGTAGGTGGTGAAGGTCGAGACCTGTTCCTTGATGCCCAGGGCCTTCGCGTCGGCGGTGGTGAACTCCGGCTCCTCGACGACGGCGTCGACCTCGATCCGGCGACCCTCGCCGGTCTTAGCCACGTGATCGAGGAAGACCGAGGTGAGCTGCTCGCGGTCGTAGCTGACGCCGCGGCGGGCGGGGATGATCCGGGGCTTGCCGTTGACCACCTCGAAGCCCGCGTCGCGCGGCTGCCGGCCGACCGTACGCATCGCCCGACGGATGCCCCGGACGAACTTCTTCTCGTCCAGCTGCGGCACGAGCTCGCCGTCGACGGTCTCCACCGACAGCGCGTCGGCGTACGAGCGTGGCGGGAGCTTCACCTCGGTGTCGCCGTCGAAGACGACGGTGACGGGCCCGGAGAGCGCCGGCTCCGCGAACGACTCCAGCGCGTCGCGGACGGCCTGTTCGTCGACCGCCGGCGGGTCCTCCACCACGGGGAGCTCGGCCGGCTCGTCGGTCAGGTAGGCCGCCTCGAGTGCCTCGACCGCGCCGTCGCGGTCGAGCGCGGTGCCCTCCTCGGGGCTGATCGGCTGCGCCTGGCCGCGCTCGAAGAGGATGGCGCCCTCGACCGGCGCCTGGTCGACGCGCGCGGCGAAGCCGTCGAGGAGCTCCTCCATCGCGGAGCGGTCGATGTCGAGCACCGCGGGTCGGTCCTCGCCGCCGGTGTAGTAGTCCCACAGGCGTCCGGGGTGCCAACTGCGGCCGGCGCCGGCCTCCTCCACGGATGCGGCGTAGTCGACCGCGAGTCCGGCCTGGTCGGGCTTGACCGACTCGGTCTCCTCACCCACCTGCACGCGCACGGGCGCGACCTCGCGCTCGACGAGGCCGTCCCGTAGCCGCTGCTCGGCGTCCTCCGGGGTCAGGCCGCCGATCTCCACCCCGGCGACCGAGGCGTTGCGCGGCAGCTTCTCCCCGGCGACGGCGTACGCCGCGACGTAGGCGGCGCCGACGAGCACGACCAATCCGAGCAGGGTGAGGAGGACGACCTTCCCGCCCTTGGACTCCGGCTTCGCCGGGTCGTCCGGGCGCGCGGACGCGTCCTCGGTGGTGTCAGTCACCCGGCCGATGATAGGTGCCCGCGTGGAGGGAGGGTCGCCAGGCCGACGAGCACCATGACCAGCGCCACGCCGAGCAGGGCGTAGGACCGCAGATCCCCGACGAACCAGGTGTCGCCCTCGGGGCGCTCCTGCGCGAGCACGGCACCGGCGAGCACCCACCCCGCGGCGTACGCCAGCCGGGTGGTCCAGCCGGGGCGGACGGCGAAGAGCACGGCCACGCTGGTGGCGACCCCCAACAGCAGGCCGGGCAGGTAGCGGTGGACCGCGGTCGCGGTGACCAGCACGACGACGCCGAGCAGGGCGTGGGCCACGGCCCGGCCGAGCGCGGCGAGCCGCGAGGTCACAGGCCCGCGAAGAGGTCCGTCTCGAAGCCGTCCTCGTCGCGCGGACCCGGGGTGCCGGTGGCGATGCGGAAGTACTCCACCCCGAACGCCATCGACCCCTCGTTGTTGGACAGGGCGAAGAACGGTCCGTCGGTGGTGATCTGCGTGGCGTGCGCGCGCAGGGCGTCGAGCTTGGCGGGCAGGTGGTCGCGGGCGTCGATGCGCGCGCTGATCAGCCGCTCGGGGGTGATGAACGGCGGGAGCGGGCCGTCGGGGTCCATGCCCTCGAAGGTCGTGGTGTCGCCCGCCTCGCGCAGCTGGCGCAGTCCCTCGCGCATCCGCTCGGCGCTCATCGCGCCCCAGTAGGTCTTGGCGATCGTCCACGGCTCGCCGAGGTCCTCGCGGTACGACGGCACGCCGGCGAGGACGGCGGCGTACGTCGCCACTCGGTGGGCCTGGATGTGGTCGGGGTGGCCGTAGCCGCCGAACTGGTCGTAGGTGACCAGCACCTGGGGGCGTACCTCGCGGATGACCGCGACCAGGTGGTCGGCGGCCTCGGTGAGGTCGGCGCGCCAGAACGCGTTGTCGTGCACCTGGTCGGCGGGGATCGCGTGACCGTCGGGGTGCCAGGCCATGCCGGAGTCGCGGTAGCGCCCGAACCCGCCGAGGTAGCGGTGGTCGGTGACTCCCAGCGCCTTCATCGCGTTGGCGAGCTCGATCTTGCGCTGCTCGGCGAGCCGGTCCTCCCGGTCGGAGGCGAGGTGCGCGAGCTCGGGGACGAGGATCTCGCCCTCCTCGCCACCGGTGCAGGTCACCAGCGTGACGTGGGCGCCCTCCGCGACGTACTTCGCCATCGTGGCGCCCTGCCCGATCGACTCGTCGTCGGGGTGGGCGTGGACCAGCAGGAGACGGCGATCGGCGTTGGCGCTCATGTCGGCCAGCGTAGGGCGTGACCCACGTCGCTTACGATGAACCATCCACCTGTCCCTTCTGTCTCGGGAAGTCCGTTGCGCGCATCTCGTCCCTCCATCCGAACCGCCCTCGTCTCCGCTGCTGTCGCCCTGGGCACCGCGGCCGCCTCCGCCGGGCTCGTGCCGGCGACGGCGCAGTCGGCCCCGGCGCCTCCCCTGCTCGAGCCGGCCGAGAGCACCGTCGGCACGTTCGGTGCGCCGGCGACGGCGAAGAGCGCCGACGCCGAGGTGCCGACCGCGGCGCCGACCCTGGTCACCCTGCGCGCCGGCACCTCGCCGGAGGTCCTCGACGGCCTGGTGCGGGCCGTACGACGGGCCGGCGGCACCGTCGCCGCTCGGCTCGACCAGGACACCCTGGGCTTCACCGGTCGCCTCGATGGCGCCGCCGAGGCGCTCGTGCGCGAGCACCCCGCCGTGGCCACGGTCGAGGACAACGCGATGTTCAGCCTCGCCGGCACCCAGGGCAAGCCGCCCTGGCACCTCGACCGCATCGACCAGGTCAACCTCCCGCTCGACAAGCGTTACGCGTTCGGTGGCGCCAAGAAGCACAGCAACGGCAAAGGCGTGCGCATCTATGTCGTCGACTCCGGGGTCCGGGCGAAGCACCGGCAGTTGAAGGGTCGCGTCGCCAAGGGCCACTCGGTCTTCCGCAACGCGCCGGCGCGCAAGGACTGCGGCGGTCACGGCACGCACGTCGCCGGCCTGGCCGCCGGCAAGAAGGTGGGCGTGGCCAAGCGGGCGATCATCGTGCCGGTGCGGGTCTTCAAGTGCAACGCCAAGACCTCGGCGCGCAACGTCATCCGCGGCATCAACTGGGTGACCAAGAACCACAAGAAGCCCGCCGTGATGAACCTCAGCATCGCGGGCCCGCCAAACCGCGCCGTGGCCCGCGCCATCAAGCGCGCCAACAAGCGCGGCATCCACGTGGTGGCCGCCGCCGGCAACGAGGGCGTCAACGCCTGCAGCCGGATGCCGGCGAAGATGAAGAAGGTGCTCACCGTCGGCGCCCTGACCCGCGCCGACCGGCCGGCGTCGTTCTCGAACCTCGGGCGCTGCGTCAACGTGTGGGCCCCCGGCCAGAAGATCCGGTCGCTCGGCAAGCGCAACAACCGCGCCCTGAAGACGATGTCCGGCACCTCGATGGCCGCGCCCCTGGCGGCCGGCACGGTGGCCCGCATCCTGCAGGTGCAGCGCAAGCTCAAGCCGGCCAAGGTACGCCGACTGCTGGTCGCGGCCGCCCCGACGCTGCCGCTGACCCGGGCCTCCGACGGCGCCGAGCACGTGTTCGCCCGGCTCTACGCCGGCGTGCGCGACGACGTCCACCGCCGCGGGGTCCCCGCCTCCTCCCTGACGACCAACCCCGGGTTCGAGAGCGGCGCCGCCGGTTGGACGGCCGCCAACGGCGCGGTCATCACCTCCGACTCCTCGGTGCCCGCGGCCCGTGGCTCCTGGAAGGGGATCGTCTCCGGCCCCGAGCAGCAGATCTACCAGCCGGTGACCGTGCCGAGCGGTGGCCGACCGTGGGCGTCGTACCGGCTGCGGGTGCTGACCTCGCGCAAGGGCGCCGCACACGTCGACCGGATGCGGGTCGGTGTGTACGACGCGACGACCGGTCAGTTCGTGCGCGAGCTGGGCACCTTCACCAACCGCAGCGCGACCGGGCGGTTCCAGCGCTACCAGGTCAACCTCGGGCCGTACCGCGGCCAGACCATCATCCTCGCCTTCCACGGCGTCGGTGGGGAGACCGGCAGGACCCGGTTCGTGATCGACGACGTCTACGCCGCGGCGAAGTAGCCGGACAGGTGGGGCGCGGGGCTACTCCCGCCAGTGCCCCTTGACCCGCCGCGGCGCGTCCGGCAACGGCAGCGGCGCGGCGGGCGGAGCCGGGGCGCTCTCCTCGACCTCCTCCACCCACCCGTCGAACTCCTCGACGACGAGCTCCACCGCGGCGTACGGCGCCTCGGTGGTCACCACCCACGGCTGGTCGTCCTCGTCGTCCTCGCCGTGGAACCGGCCGCGGACGACCT
>JAJUGK010000055.1 GCA_029268205.1 Nocardioidaceae bacterium | reverse complement strand
GCCCGTCCGACGACGGCGCCGTCGTGCAGGCGGCGCGGGCGGGCGGCGCGCCGGTCGCGCTCCGTCCCAAGCGGCGGTGGGTGAGAGGTGACGGACGGACCCGGTTCCGGCACCGCGGCGCAGTGGTCCGACCGGTCGGACGGACCGCCCTGCCGCCACGGGTGCGCATGAGGGCCTGGATCGTCGTCGACAGCGCGACCGGGGTCGTCCTCGGCCACAAGGGCGCGCGCCGACGCCTCCCGGTGGCCTCGCTCACCAAGCTGCTCACGGCGGTCACCGCACTCGACCGGGTGCCCACGCGGCCCGCGACGAAGGTGCCGCGCTGGGCCGCGCGGCAGCCGTGCTCCTGCGCCGGCATCCGGGCGGGCCGGCGCTATCCCCGGCGGGCCCTGCTGACCGGGGCGTTGCTGGCCTCCGGCAACGACGCCGCCGAGGCACTCGCCGCTGCCGACCCCGCCGGCCGCACCGCGTTCTACGCCGCGATGAACACCCGCGCCGCCGAGCTCGGCGCCACGCACACCTGGGTCGGCAACGCCTCCGGTCTGACCGTGCCCGGGGCCCGGTCCGCGGCCGTGGACATGGCCCGGATCCTCGACGCCGCGATGGCCCGTCCGGGCCTGGCCCGGTTGCTGGGCACCCGGCGCACCGGTGTCGTCCGCACCCGAGCAGGCCGGGCCCACCGGGTGCCGCAGAAGACCCACTACGTGCAGCAGTACGCCGGCGCCGCCGGCAAGTCGGGCTACACCTCCGCCGCGGGCAACACGCTCGCCGTGCGCACCACGATCGCCGTCCCCGACGGGCTCGGCGGGCGGGTCGAGCGGACGGTCGACGTCGTCACCCTCGGGGCTCCCGGTGGCTACTCCACGACGGGGACGCGGGCGCTCGCGGTGTGGGCAGCGACCTGGGCCGACCAGCTGCGCCCCGTCGGACGGCTACCGCGGCTCGGCGTCTCGCCCTGAGGAACGTCGCCGGACCGGGAGCGCGCACTGACTACAGTGCGACCGCCCCGCCCGCCCGCGAAGGAGCCCGATCCGTGCAGCTGAACGACACCTCCGCCATCGTCACCGGCGGCGCCTCCGGTCTCGGAGCCGCCACCGTCGCCCGGCTCGCGGCCGACGGCGCGCGGGTCTTCGCCTTCGACCTCCCCGGCGCGATCGAGCAGGTCGCCAAGGTCGACGGCGTCAGCTACCTCGCGGTGGACGTGACCGACCCCGAGCAGGTGCGCGAGGCCGTCGGGATCACGGCCGAGTCCGGCCCGCTGCGCAGCGTGGTCAACTGCGCCGGCATCGCCCCGGCCGGTCGGGTCCTGAGCAAGAAAGGCGTGCACGACCTCGAGCTGTACGCCAAGACGATCCAGGTCAACCTGATCGGCTCGTTCAACGTGCTGGCGCTGGCCGCCGAGCAGATCGCGCAGACCGAGGCGCTGGAGCACAACGTGCGCGGCGCGGTCGTCAACACCGCGTCGGTCGCCGCGTTCGAGGGTCAGATCGGCCAGGCGGCGTACTCCTCCTCCAAGGGCGGCATCGTCGGCCTCAACCTGCCGGCCGCGCGCGACCTGGCGCAGTACGGCATCCGCGTCAACACCATCGCCCCCGGCATCGTCGAGACCCCGATGCTGGCGACGGTCTCGGAGGAGTTCCGCGCCGGCCTCGCCGCGGGCGTGCCGTTCCCGCAGCGCCTGGGCCGTCCCGCGGAGTACGCCGACCTCGCGCACTTCCTGCTCACCCACGACTACATCAACGGTGAGGTCGTGCGGATGGACGGCGCGCTGCGCATGGCCCCGCGCTGACCCCACCCGTCACACAATTCGCCACATCTGTGGCGTTTTTGACCGACACGCCGACGAATCGGTGTCGGGAGTGCCGAAGTCACCACATCTGTGGCGATTTCGACGGCCCGACGCCCGTACGATCGCGGGGTGAGAAGACCCCGGGGCGCGGCAGTGGTCGGCGCGGTGCTGAGCGCGGCGCTCCTGCTGCCGGCGGCGGGGTCCACGGCCGGGGCTGCGACGGCGACCGCTGAACGGCCCAGTGCCGTCACCGCCACAGTCGCCGCCGCCGCGTCGACCGCAGCCCCCGTCACGACGGCGCGGCGTGCCGACGTACGCCGCACCCGCGCGTTGTACGCCGACCCCACGAGCGCCGCGGCGCGCGCGGCGAAGCGCGATGCGCGGTTCCGGCCGCTCGCGACCGCGCCGCAGGCGAAGTGGCTGCTCGACTCCCACGGCGCCCGGGTCGGGAAGGTCGCGCGCGCCTACGTCACGGCTGCCGCGAAGGCGGGGCGTACGCCGGTGGTGGCGCTCTACGCGATCCCCGCGCGTGACTGCGGGTCGTACTCCAGCGGGGGCCTCACCCCGCGCCAGTACCGCGCCTGGGTGCGGCGGGTCGCCAGGCCACTGCGCGGCGCCCGCGCGATCGCGATCGTCGAGCCGGACGCGGTGGCGATGCTCGGTGCCTGTGCCGACCAGGGACCGCGCGCGGCCCTGCTCCGGTACGCCGTCAACCGGTTGCGCGCCGCGGGTACGTGGGTCTACCTGGACGGGGGTCACAGCAACTGGATCCCGCCGGCGACCATGGCCGCACGTCTCAAGCGCTCCGGCGTCGCGAACGCCCGTGGGTTCGTCACCAACGTCGCCAACTTCCAACCGACCGCAGCCGAGGACGCCTACGCCCGCGCGGTGCGCGCCGAGCTGGCCGCGCTCGGTGTCCGCAGGGTCCGCTACGCGATCGAGACCTCCCGCAACGGCGCCCGCCGGTCCGGCGAGGGCGTGTGCAACCCCCGCTGGGCCCGCGTCGGGCTGCGCCCGCGGATCCGGCTCAACGGAGCGCGCGACGGCTTCCTGTGGGTCAAGCGCCCTGGGGAATCCGACGGTGAGTGCGGCCGAGGCGACCCGGCGGCAGGCCGGTGGTGGGCACGCGCGGCGCTGAGGCTGCTCGGCCGCTGACGGCGCACGGCCGGACCCGGTCGGCGAGTACTTGGAGCCGGTGACCGGTGGCGTACGCCGCTATGCTGCATGCTGCGCCGCTCGGGTGCGGCGCTCACGCAACGTATCGGGGGATACACCATGGGCAACAACCTGGTGGTGAACGGCGTCGAGCTCGATGAGAGCTACGGCAAGCTCACCTGGCTGAAGTCGGAGTTCGACTCCATCGAGACCCGCAACGCCGACACGCGCGGCATCTGGGGGCACGACAAGCTCCGTGACGCGATGAACGACTTCGCGACCAACATGAAGCACCACCGCAAGGAGCTGTCGCAGAAGATCGACGACTGCCGCAAGAAGATCGAGAGCTCCCAAGAGGCCTTCGAGGAGGCCGACACCAAGCTCCGCGCGGAGCTGGAGAAGAACACCGCCGACAACCCCGACCACAGCGAGGGCGCCTGATGGGCCGGCGCGGCGACTGGAGCGTCCTGGGCTACGGCAGCGACCCGATCGACGCCGACGTCGACGAGTTCGTCGAGCAGGCCACCCACTACGAGCTGATGGCCGACGCCATCACCTCGCAGATCAGCACGTTGCGGCACCTGTCCAACGAGGGCCAGGGTGAGTACGCCGACGCGCTCCGCTCGTCGTGCAAGAAGCTCGCCGACAACCTCGAGAAGGCCGAGGGCCGCTTCCGCACGGTCGCCGACGAGCTCAACGACCTGGTGCCCAAACTCGAGGAGGCGCTGGAGGAGACCCGGCTCGCACGGATCCAGGCCGAGAACGCCCAGAGCGACATGGACACCGCCGTCAACCAGGGGCACCAGCCCGGCGTCCCGGCCTCGACGCGCACCGACGAGGAACTGCCCTCGGGCAAGGACCCCGTCACGCTCGAGAACGACTACGACACCGCCGAGACCGCGCGCGGCACCGCCCGCACGCGCGCCCAGAACGCCGTCTCGGCCTGGGACACCGCCGCCTCCAACGCCGCCGCCAAGATCCGCAAGGCCTCCGACGACGACATGAAGGACGGTCGGTTCGAGGGCTTCAAGGCCTGGGTCAAGAAGCACGCCGACCTGCTCCGGGAGATCTCCAAGTGGCTCGGCCGGATCGTGCTGGTCCTCACCGTCGTGATCCTGCTGATGAGCAACCCCGCCGGCTGGCTGGTGGCGGTGGCGCTGATCGCCTCGGTCGCCCTGCTCGCCGTCGACACGATGCTCGCGGTGGCGGGCGAGGGGTCGTGGTTCGACGTCGCGCTGAGCGCCCTGGGGGTGCTGACCCTCGGCCTCGGCCCCCTGCTCAAGGGTTTGGGGAGCATCGCCCGTACGGGCGCACTCACCCGGCTCGGCGCCCAGCGCGGCCTGAGCGCCTCGCTGTCGACGCTCGCCAGCCGCTTCAGCAACAGCGGCGTCTTCGGAGCGCTGAAGAACACGGTCAACGCCTTCCGTCCCAGCACCTACACCAACGCGTTCCGCAGCGGGGTCGACACGTTCCGCAACATCACGAACTTCGCCCGCGGATCGGGGTCGATGCTCGATGACCTCGGCCGGCTGCGCAACGCGTTCGGGTCGGACTTCGCGCGGTTGTACGGCAACCTCGCCCACACCGACCGCGTCGTCGACATCGTCGGCAACACCAACACCTTCCTCGACTCCGCGATGGACGAGGGGCTGCCCGGCTTCGGCCAGCTCGACGACTTCATCGACGGCCTCACCACCCACGAGGTCTCCTCGCTGTGAGCACGACCGACACCACCGCCGCGCGGCTCGACATCTCCTTCGACGGGCTGCCGTGGGTGATCGGTCCGACGGAGAGCCGGCCCTTCGACGCGTGGTTGCCCGAGGCGCTCGCGGTGATGGAGCAGATCCTGCAGGTGCCGCAGGGCGAGCCGCGCATGCGCGAGTACGTCGAAGCGGTCCTGCGCCGGGTGGGTCGCGACGACGACGAGCACCCCCTGCCCTACCGGGCCGTGCGCTGGCTGAGCCTGCCCGAGCCGCCGTTCGTGGTGTCGTTCGGACTGAGCCGACGCGGGACGGAGGAGGAGCACGACGCATTCCTCGCCGCCGTCGACTCCGGACCCGTGGAGCCGCCGTACGACGACCCGGTCGAGGACGTCCCGGCCGGCACCACGGTGCGCCGCAGCGTCTCCTACTCCCCACAGGGTCCGGGCCTGCTGATCGAGGCCCGCTACCTGGTCGACACCGGTGACCCCGACGCCATCGCGCTGGTCCAGGCCGCCACGCGCGATGCGGGCGAACTGGTCAAGGCCCGCGACGACCTCGACGAGCTCGCTCGCCGCATGCGGGTGGTCCGATGAGCAGCTACGCCCTGGTCCTGCCCCCGCCGTGGGTGCGCATCCACCTGCAGGAGCCCGACCGCATGCGCGAGAGCGTGCGCGCCTATGTCGAGGCCCGCGCGCGGCGCGCGCCCAAGGAGATCCCGCCGGATCAGCTCGCGGCCCTGAAGGTGAAGCTCCAGGGCCAGCTGGTCCGCCAGCTCGAGGAGTCCCGCGACGGCGGGACGATCGACTACTACCTGCCCTCCGGGCCGCTGCACGGGGTCGACCTCAACGCGTCGTTCGTGGTGAGCTCGCTGATCCCCGACGCCAACGCCGACGCGGCGCAGGCCAGCGCCGTCCACACCCTCCTCGGCGCCGAGGGCGCCACGGCCGTCGTCATCGCGGGCACCCACTGGTCGCGCTCCGAGGCGGTCGTCACCACCGAGGGCGACCAGCTGGTCGAGGCCGGGCTCCCCGCGCGGCGGATCACCTACACCACCGCCGTCCCCGGTGACGAGCGGCGATGGGCGCTGGTCACCTGCACCGTCATCGGCGACGGCAACCCCGACAGCGACCACACCCAGCTCGTGGTCGAGCTGTTCGACGCGATCATGACCACCTGGCGATGGGACCCGGCCGCGCCGAAGGGAGGATCGGCCCCGTCCGCCACCGCGGTGGAGGCCACCTCGTGACCGACCTCCGGGTCGAGATCCACCCCGCCGGTCAGCCCTGGTTCACCGGGCCGACCGAGGAGCTGCCCCCGCCGGACTGGGCGCGGCGGGCCCGCAGGCTGCTGCGGCGCCGGGTCGCGAGCATCCGCAGCTTCGTCGATAGCTTCGACGCGGACCCGGTCGTCGACGAGCTCGTCCACGACGTGGCCGCACGGTCGTCGGATGCGCCACCGCGGCGGTGGTGCCTCGTGCGCTGGCTCGACGCCCGCGAATCCCCGGTCGTGCTGGAGGCCGAGCCGGTACGGCGTACCTCGGCAAGTGACCTGTCCGCGCTGCTCCGCGACCGCGGCGACGGTGAGCGGCTCCTCGGCGAGGAGACCCTGGCGACCCACGGCCCGACGATCCAGCGGGTCCTGGTCGGCGGGCCGAGCGGCGAGCCGGACGAGGGCGAGTTCCCGAGCCGGATCGAGGCCCGCTTCATCGTCGACGCTGGTGACCCCGAGGGCGTGACGCTCGCGCGGGCTCGCATGCGCCGCGACGACCTGGACCGGATCGGACCCGAGCTCGCCACGATCGTCGCGACCGCCCGGGTACGACCGGCCGACGTGCTCCCCACCCGTTCGGTGCGACGCGCGCGCCGGTTGCGCCGGCTCGAGTCGTTCTCCGTGGCCGGCGTCCCGGTGGCCGTCGTCGCGTTCCTCGCGCTCGCGCTGCCCTTCGCCGTCGCGCTGAGCGCCCCCGGCGGCACCGACGGTGTCGAAGCCTGGCAGCAGGCCCTCCGCGACCGGCCGATCGACCGGACCCGCACCGTGTCGGCCTGGGCACTGGCCCTGGTCGCGCTGTCGCTGCTCCTCACGCTGCGTCGCGACGCCCCGCTCGTGGGCGAGCTCGGCGATCGGGACTACGGGAACTACGTCGTGCTCGGAGCACTCGTCACCGTCGTCGGCTGCGGCCTCGCCGCCCCCGCGCCGATCGTGGTCGGACTGACGGTCCTCGTCGCTGCGACCGTCGTCCGATGGCGGGCCCGCCGACATCGCGGCCCGCGCGACCGGTTCCAGGCGGCGCTGCTCGTCCTGGCCCTGGTGGGGCTGATGCGCTGGGCGGTCGGTGGCGCACTCCGCGCCGCCGCGGCGTGGGAGCTGTCCCCGCGTGCCCCCGAGGCGCAGGTGGAGGCGTGGATCGACCAGCGCCTCCCCGGGTGGGCCGATCTCGCGACCCTCGACCTCGTCGGGCTGGTGCTCCTCAATGTCGCTGCGCTGCTCCCCCTCGTGGCGTACCTCCGCAGCGGGATCGACTTCTACTTCGGCTTCCCGTTCGCCCTCGGGGTGGTCCTGCTGCTCGGCGTCGTCGTCCTCGGCGGGGGCTGGGCCGGGATTGCGACCCTCGTGGTGGTCGGTCCGCCGCTGTGGCGGACCGGTCGCGCCCACGACCGCGCACGGTTCGCCGCGCTCGGCGAGGGTCGGCGCCCGCCGGGAGTGTTCGACACCAGACGGTGACGGCGACCGGTTATCCCGCCGTACGCGACGGGTAGGACCCCAGGGCTCGAAAGGAGCCCTGCCGTGGTCGACTCCGCCCCGATCCTCACCCTGGTCCCGCCGCTGCTGGCGATCGTGCTGGTCATCGCCACCCGCAAGGTGCTGCTCAGCCTCGGTCTCGGCGTCGTGTCCGCGGCGTTCCTCACCGCCGACCTCGACCCGCTCGAGACCGGTCGCCTCGTGCTCACGTCCTTCACCGGCATCTTCTGGACCGAGGGTGCGGTGAACACCGAGAAGGTCTACATCCTCGCGTTCACGGCGCTGCTGGGCGTGATCGCGGCGTTCATCATGATGTCGGGCGGCACCCGCGCCTTCGCCGACTGGGCCGCGCGCCGCATCCGCACCCGGCGGGGGTCCCTGTTCCTGCCGACCGCACTGGGCCTCGTGATCTTCATCGACGACTACTTCAACGCCCTCGCCGTGGGGCAGGTCAGCCGGCCGCTGACCGACCGCCACCGGGTCTCGCGCGCCAAGCTGACCTACCTGGTCGACTCGACCTCCGCACCGATCGCGGTGCTGATGCCGTTCTCCAGCTGGGGTGCCTACATCCTCGGGGTGGTCGGTCCGATCGTGGCCGCCTCGGCGCTGAGCATGAGCGCGGTGCAGGCGATGTTCACCATCGCCGCGGTCAACTACTACGCCTGGGCGGCGCTGCTCACCGTCATCCTGACGGTCGCCCTCAGCATCGACCTCGGCGCGATGCGCACCGAGGAGCGGCGCGCGCTCGTCGACGGGGACCCGCACGGCGACGACGCCGACATCCCCGGCCAGCTCTCCGAGGACCTCCCCGTCCACCGGCACGGCGCGGCCAACGCCCTGGTGGTGCCGTTCGTCCTGCTCGTCGTCGGGGTGCTCGGCGGCATCGCCTGGACCGGGTACGCCGCCGCGGGGTCGTGGTCGATCACCGACATCCTGGCCGAGACCGACGTCGGCGTCGCGCTGATGGCCGGCGCGGCCCTGGGCCTGGCCGGGGCGCTCTACTACTACGCGCGCGACACGGCCGAGAACCCCAAGTTCGGGCGCGGCACCTTCGGCCGCGGCTGGTGGGAGGGCGCCAAGTCGATGTGGCCGGCGATCAGCATCCTGCTGCTGGCCTGGATGCTCGGTGCGCTGGTCGAGCAGCTCGGCACCGGCGACTACCTCGGCGGGCTGGTGGAGGACGCGCCGTTCTCGCCCGCGTGGCTGGTGCCGGTGATGTTCCTCGTCGCGGGCGGCATGGCATTCGCGACCGGCACATCGTGGGGGTCCTTCGGGCTGCTGCTCCCGATCGCCGGCGGCATCATGAACGCCGTCGACGCTCCCGAGCTGCTGCTGCCGGCGCTCGGCGCGGTGCTGGCCGGCGCCGTGGCCGGCGACCACGCCTCCCCGATCTCCGACACCTCGATCCTCTCAGCCACCGGCTCGGGGTGCGACGTGGTCGTGCACGTCGTGACCCAGCTGCCCTACGCCGTGCTCTCCGCGCTCGCCGCCGGGATCGGCTATGTCGGGTTCGCGCTCACCGGCAGCGGGCTGGCCGGGCTGACGCTGACACTGGTGGTCACCGCCGGCCTGGCGCTGGGCGCCCGCGCCGTACGCCCGCCGGTGAGCGCCGACCCCGACGGCGACACCAATGCCGACGCTGAGCGCGAGCGCGGTGCCGGGACCGACACCGCTGCCGGGACCGGGGTCCGCGGCGGGGAGCGCACCGACCCCGCCGCGCCCGCGGCGGGGTGACCGCATCCGACCCTGAGCCCGATCACTGGACCGACCGGAGGAGAGACCCGATGTCCGACGCCCCCCTGCCCGATGACGCGCGCGCGTTCCTGGCCAAGCCCAACCCGTGCACCGTGACCACGCTGCGCGCCGACGGGGCGCCGGTGTCGGTGGCGACCTGGTACCTCCTCGAGGGCGACCGGATCCTGCTCAACATGGACGAAGGCCGGGTCCGGCTCAAGCATCTCGAGCGCGACCCCCGGGTCAGCCTGACCATCCTCGACGCCGACAACTGGTACACCCACCTCAGCGTGATCGGCCGAGTCGTGGAGATGCGACCCGACCCCGACCTGGCCGACATCGACCGGCTCTCGCGGCACTACGGCGGCAACCCCTATCCCGTACGCGACCGCAAGCGGGTCAGCGCCTGGGTCGTGGTGGAGCGCTGGCACGGCTGGGGCGCGATGAAGGACAACGCCCAGGCCTGACGGCACCGGACCGACAACACCGGACCGACAGCACCGGACCGCCGGCCGCCTCAGCCCAGGTCGAGCACCGGCCAGTCCGCGAGGTCACGCAGCAGTTGCCGGTCGTGGGTGGCGACCACGACCGCGGCGGCGGTGGTCCGCAGCCCGGCGGTGAGGTCGTCGACGAGCGCGGCCGCCAGGTGGTTGGTCGGCTCGTCGAGCACCAGCACGTGCGCTTGCGCGGCCAGCACCCCGGCCAGGGCACGCCACCGGCGCTCGCCCGCCGACCCGGGCCGGGCATCGCCGCTCTCCTGCGGCAGCCAGCCGACGCGGACGTCCGCCCCCATCCGGCGGGTGCCCGACGTCGGGTCGAGCGCACCGGCGAGTAGGGCGAGCAGCGTCGACTTGCCGGCGCCGTTGGGCCCGCGCACCACCAGCCGGGAGCCGCCGGCGATCCGCAGGTCGACCGGCGACGCGAGTCGGGCCGCGACCGTGACCGCATCGAGGCGGACCAGGGTGTCCTCCCGGCCCGGGAGGTCGGGCAGGTGCAGGCGGGGCGGCGGCGGAGGCGCGGTGAGGGCGTGCGCGGCGAGTGCCTCCCGGCGTCGCTGGACGGCCCGCACGATTCCGGGCGCACGGGTGGCGCGCTGGTGGCGCGGCGTCCCCTTCTCCGGGCGCCAGCCGGCCTGCAGCCGGCAGCGGGCGGCGTCGAGGTCGGCCTGCAACCGGTGGTGCTCCTCGCGCTGGCGCCGGTGCTCGTCCTCCCACTGCTGCAGGGCCGCCTCGCGCCCGGCGCGGTAGCCGGCGTACCCGCCGCCGTACACCCGCGGCCGCCCGTCGACGCTCGGGTCGAGGTCGACGAAGCGCCGACCGACGTCGGCCAGCAGGGCACGGTCGTGGCTGACCAGCACCACGCCCGCGGGGCTCGCGCGCAGCGCGTCGGTGAGGAACTCCAGGCCCCCCGCATCGAGGTGGTTGGTGGGCTCGTCGAGCAGGAGGAAGTCGTGGCCGGCGCCGAGCAGCGCCGCCAGCCGTACACGGTGGCGCTGCCCGACCGAGAGGGTGTCGAGCGCGCGCTCCCGGTCGGTGACGGCGCCGAGAGCGGCGAGCGCGATGTCGACCCGGCGGTCGGCGTCCCAGGCGTCCAGCCGGGTCGCGCGGGCCAGGGCGTCGTCGTAGTCGTCCGCGGCACCGGGCCGGTCCGCGGCGAGGGCGGCGGTCGCGGCATCGAGGTCGGCCAGGGCGCGCCGGACGGCGGTCAGCTCGAGGTCGATCAGCTCCCCGACCGTGCGGTGGGTGGCGGGGTCGATCTCCTGCGCGGCCACGCCGAGGGACCCGGTGCGCCGGACCTCGCCGGCGTCGGGGACGCGGTCGCCGGCGAGCACCTGCAGCAGGGTCGACTTGCCGCGGCCGTTCGCGCCGACGACGGCGATCCGGTCGCCGGGGTTCACGGTCAGGTCGACGCCGCGCAGGACGGAGCGCCCGGCCCGCTGGACGTGGACGTCGACGAGCCCGAGCTGGGCTGCTCGGGACTGGGTTGTGCGGGATCGGGCTGCTCGGGACTGGGTTCCCAGGGAGGGGGAGGCGTGGGGATGCGGGATGGAGCGGGTCATGGGGATCTCCTCGGCGCGCACGGACGTCCGAGGACGATCCGGCGCACCCGACGATGCGGCAGGTGCACGTGCCCATGCAGGGCGGCGCCCGCCCGAGCACCGCGGCCGCGACCGTGAGGTCAGCAGCTCACGCGAGCGCTCCAGGGCGGGCGCGGCCGGATCAGGAGAAGAAGTAGTAGTGCACGAGAGCAAGCGTAGGCCGGGTCCGGCAGGACCTCAACGCGTTATCGCGACGTTGAGCTCAGGAAGCGAGGAGCGCCCGTACGCGCGGGATGACCTCGGTGCCGTAGAGCTCGATGCACCGCAGGAGGTCGGCGTGCGGCTGGGGCCCGTTGGCGTACTTCAGGTCGAAGCGGGAGAGCCCGAGCGTGCGCACCGTCGCGGCGATCTTGGTGGCCACGGTCTCGGGGGAGCCGACGAAGAGGGCGCCGTGCTCGACCTCGGCCTCGAACTGGTCGCGGGTCACCGGTCCCCACCCGCGCTCGGCACCGATCCGGTCGCGGTTGGCCTTGAAGTGCGGGTAGAGCAGGTCGCGCGCCTCCTCGTCGGTGGGGGCCACGAAGCCCGGCGAGTGGACGCCGACGGGCAGCTCGGGCTTCCCGAGCTCGGCCAGCGCCCGGCGGTAGAGCTCGGCGAAGGGCGCGAACCGCTGCGGCGAGCCGCCGATGATCGCCAACTGCATCGGCAGCCCGTAGCGCGCCGCGCGGACCACGGACTCCGGCGAGCCGCCGACGCCGACCCAGATCGGGATCGGCCCGTGCTCGGGGCGCGGGTGGGTGAGGGCCGCCTGCAGGGGCGGGCGGATCGTGCCCGACCAGGAGACCGGCTCGTCGGAGCGCAGCGCGACCAGCAGGTCGAGCTTCTCGGAGAACAGCACCTCGTAGTCGGCCAGGTCGAGGCCGTAGAGCGGGACGGACTCGGTGAAGGATCCGCGGCCGACGGTCATCTCGGCCCGGCCGGGAGCGAGCGCGTCGAGGGTGGCGAACCGCTCGTGCACCCGCACCGGGTCGTCGGAGGAAAGCACGGTGACGCCCGTCCCGAGGCGGATCCGCTCGGTCTGCGGCGCCAGCGCGGCCAGCAGCACGTCGGGCTGGGAGACGGCGAAGTCGTCGCGGTGGTGCTCGCCGACGTTGAACACATCGACGCCGACCCGGTCGGCCAGCACGCCCTGCGCCACGACGTCGCGGATCACCTGGGCGGGGTGGACGGGTCTGCCGGCGTCGTCGACACTGACGTCGCCGAAGGTGTCGAGCCCGAGCTCGACGTCCGCCGGCCGCTCGACCGGTCGCGGTCCGGGGGTGATGCTCATCTGGCCTCCTGGGATAGTTGAAGCCGAAACTACCCCAGGTTCCCCACGCGGGCCAGGACGGCCGCCTCCGTCGCGGCGTCGGGCACCGCTCCGGCCATGGTCAGCACCTGGCGCAGCGGCATCGAGGCGACCATCGCCAGCAGCGACTCGTCGAGCTCGGGCAGGTCGCCCTCGCCCACCGCGGCGCTGAAGAGCTCGAGCATGATCTCCATCGCCCCGGGCCGCTCGAGCCACTCGCCCATCGGCGAGTCCAGGGTGAGCGGGCGCCACACCGGCGGCACCTCCAGCCGGATCTCGGTGGCGAGGCGGATGTCGCGGGAGGAGGCGCCCACCTCGACCCGGAAGGCGCCGGGCTCGACGACCCAGCCCCCCTCGTTGCTGCCGTCGCCTGCGCCGGTGTCCCAGAACGCGAAGGCGCGCTCGTCGAGGACCACCTCGACCCGACGGGACTCCCCGGGCGCGAGCCGCACCTTGGCGAACCCGACCAGCTCGCGCACGGGCCGGTCGACCGAGGCCTCGGGGTCGCCGAGGTAGACCTGCACCACCTCGGCGCCGGGCCGGGCGCCGGTGTTGGTGAGGGTGACGCGCACGGTGGCGGCCGGCACCGTCGGGTCGGGGACCACGACCTCCAGGTCGTCGTACTGCCAAGTCGTGTAACCCAGGCCGTGGCCGAAGGGGTGCTGCACCGGCCGCTGCACCCGGTCGTACCACCGGTAGCCGACGTAGATCCGCTCGCCGTAGTGCACCTGGGCGGCGGTGCCGGGCCAGTTGACGTACGCCGGGGTGTCGGCCAGCGCCAGCGGGATCGTCTCGGCGAGCCGGCCGCCGGGCTCGCGTACGCCCAGCAGGATGTCGGCGATCGCGCCGCCGACGGCCTGGCCGCCGAGCCAGGTCTCCAGCACTGCGCGGGCGTGCTGCTCGACCGGGCCGGTGAGCACGGCACCGCCGTTGCCGAGCACCACCACGACCCGGTCGCAGGCGGCCGCGACGGCTACCAGGAGGTCGAGCTGGTCGGCCGGGAGGTCGAGGTGGGTGCGGTCGAACCCCTCGGACTCCTCGGCGTCGGGGAGCCCCAGGCACAGCACGACGGTCTCGACCCGGCGCGCGAGCGCGACCGCGTCGTCGACGTCGGTGCCGTCGGCGTGGTGCACGCGGGCGGTCGCGGCGTGGTCGGCGAGCAGCGCCTCGACCTCGGCGACCGGGTCGTCGACCCGCGGCGGGTTGATGTGGGAGCTGCCGGCGCCCTGATAGCGCGGGCTGCGCGCGAACGGCCCGATCAGTGCCAGGTCGCCGGTCGTGCGGGGATCCAGCGGCAGGATCCCGTCGTTGGTCAGCAGCACCGCCGAGTCGGCCGCCGCCCGTCGGGCCAGCGCGTGGTGGGCGTCCGGGTCGGTGGTCGGGCCTCCTGGCGCCCCGGCTTCACCGGCGACCCGCACCGCGGCGGCCCGTTGCGCGAGGGCGACCACGGCGGTGACCGCGCGGTCGAGGTCGGCCTCGGCCAGGGTGCCGTCGGCCAGCGCGGCGCGCAGTCGCTCGGCGCTGGCGCCCGAGGTGCCGGGCATCTCCAGGTCGAGACCGGCGGCGACGGAGGCGACCGGGTCGGTGACCGCTCCCCAGTCGGAGACCACCGCGCCGTCGAACCCCCACTCCTCGCGCAGCACCCGGGTCAGCAACCACGGGTGCTCGGCGGTGGGGGTGCCGTTGAGACCGTTGTAGGCACACATCACCGTGGCCACGCCCGCGTCGACGACGCGCTCGAACGCCGGCAGGTAGATCTCGCGCAGCGTGCGCTCGTCGACCTCGGCGCTGACGCGCATCCGGTTCGTCTCCTGGTTGTTGGCGGCGAAGTGCTTGACGCACCCGGCCACGCCACCGCCCTGGAGCCCCTCGACCCAGGCCGCGCCGAGGTGACCCGACAGCAGCGGGTCCTCGGAGAAGTACTCGAAGTTGCGCCCGCACAGCGGGTGCCGCTTGATGTTGATGCCGGGGCCGAGCAGCACGTCGACCCCCAGCGCGCGCGCCTCGGCCGCCAGGGCGGCGCCGATCTCGCGCAGCAGGGCGGGGTCCCACGACGAGCCGGTCGCGGCCGCGGTCGGGAAGGCGGTCGCCGGCAGCGCGTCGTTGATGCCGAGGTGGTCGGCGTCGCCGGCCTGGCGGCGTACGCCGTGGGGACCGTCGGTGAGGACCACCGACCCGATGCCGGCGCGCGGGATCGCCGCGGTCTCCCAGAACGACGCCCCGCTGAGCAGCGCGGTCTTCTCCTCGACCGTCAGGTCCGCCACGAGCGCGGCGAGCTGCTCCCGGGCGCCCGCACCCGTTGCCGCCGCACCCGGGGTCATCCGGTCATCCCGGTGTCGACCAGCTTCCCGCACTCGAACGATCCCTTCGAGACCTGCCGCCACGTGCCGCCCTTGAACTGGATGATCTTCGCGCAGGCGGTGGTGCGCTTCGTCCCGACGGCCTGCTCGACGTGCAGGCCGTTGCTGTCCCAGCCCTGCACCTTGCCGAGTGCCTTGATCAGCTCGGCGCGGGTCAGTTTGCCGCCGAGCTTGGTCGCCTCCTCGACGAACAATCGCGTCGCCGACCAGGCATAGAGGCCGTAGCCGGTGGGGATCGCACCCGGCGAGACCTGGTTGAGCCACTGCCGGTAGAGCTTCATCTCCTCGTTGCGCTGGTCGTCGAACATCTCCCAGGAGATGTAGGCGTAGGTGCCCTCGGCGACGTCGCCGGCCTGCTCGACGTAGCGCTGGTCGTACACGGTGCCGTCCTGCAGGAACACGTCGGGCGCGAAGCTCTGCTGCTTCATCGCCTGCTGGAGCTTGACGGTGTTCTGGTAGTTGCCGATGTAGACCACCAGCCGGATGCCCTGGCTCTTCATCTTCTGCACGTACGGCGCGTAGTTGAACTCCGCGACGTCGATGCCCTGGATGTAGGGGACCTTCCATCCCGCCTTGGTGAACGCCGCCCGCATGCTCTCGGCGTTGCCCTTCGCGGCGCCGGCGTTGATGTAGAGGATCGCGGCGTTCTGGGTGGCGGCGCGGTGGGTGCGCAGGAAGTAGCCGGGCATCGCGGTGCCGACGAGGTTGGGCGAGACCGGCTGGGCCGAGAAGCAGGTGGTGCACTTGCCGCGCTCGGTCGTCACGCTGGTCGAGCGGATGTCGGGCAGGCCGCACTTCTGGGCGACCGCGGCGCCCCCGGCGTCGAAGGCCGACATGGAGCCGACGACGGCGAAGGTCTCCTGGCAGGCGCGGGTGTAGGCCTGCTGGTCGGCGCCGGCGTCGGCGCGGCTGTCGAGCTGGAGGATCTCGAGCTTGCGGCCGCAGAGCTTGCTGGTGGCGTTGAAGTACGCCGCGTACGCCCGGGCGCCCTCGCGCGCGGACTGGAAGATGCCCGGCACCGGACCGGAGACGTCCGCGGCGTTGCCGAGCAGGATCCGGTCGTCGTTGATGCCGGTCTGGTTCTTGAACCCCTCACAGCTGGCCGCCCTGGTCCCGCCGGTGGCGGAGTTCTTGCCGGTCGGCGCGGGGGTCGAGCCGCCCGGTTGGGCGGGGGCGTCACCGGCGCCCGGCCCGGCTCCGGGGTCGCCCGCGGCGTCCGGG
>JAJUGK010000054.1 GCA_029268205.1 Nocardioidaceae bacterium | reverse complement strand
GTCGGTCAGCACCGCGGCGAACGCGTCGTGCTCCTCCTGGGCCCGTGCGACCCAGGGGATGCCGTCGAAGAGCAGCTTGTCGTTGTTGCGGGGGGTCAGGCGCTTCAGCTCGGGACCGGGCCGATGGAGCAGGACGGTGCGCAACCGCCCGACCTCGCTGTCCACGCCGTACGCCGGGTGCGTCTGCTCACTGCTGCCAGCACTCATGCACGCACACTACGGCGCGGTGCGGCGACCCTTGCGGAAGTAGAGGAGGGGGCCGATGAAGTTGACCCCGATCAGCGCGGCCCACAGCGCCTTGGGGCCGTTGACCTGCGCCGCCGGACGCTTCGCCAGGTCGGTCCACGCAGCCGCCGCGAGCGACAGCTGCACCGAGGCGAGGGTGCCGACGACAGCCTTCTGTGCGGGGGTGAGATCTCGCCAACGACGCTTGCTCATGTCCGGTCTCCTAGTTCTCCGCACGGAACGGTGAAGCGGGGTAGACGCCCATGATGGTCACGTCGGTGGTGAAGAACTGCAGCTCCTCCAGGGCGCGGCGCACGGGCGGATGCTCGGGGTGGCCGTCGACCTCGGCGAGGAACTGGGTGCCGGTGAACCTGCCGTCGACCATGTAGGACTCGAGCTTGGTCATGTTGACGCCGTTGGTGGCGAACCCGCCGAGCGCCTTGTAGAGCGCGGCGGGGATGTTGCGCACGTTGAACACGAACGTCGTGACCACCGCGGGCTCGTCGGGGGAGGCGGTGCGCGGCTCGCGGGAGAGCACGACGAACCGAGTGGTGTTGTGGTCCTCGTCCTCGACATCGGAGGCCAGCACCTGCAGGCCGTAGATCTCGGCGGCCATCGGCGGGGAGATCGCGGCCTGGGTGGGGTCGGCGGCCTCGGCCACCTCGCGCGCGGCGCCCGCGGTGTCACCGGAGATCACGGGGGTCAGGCCGTGCTCGCGGATGAACCGGCGGCACTGGCCCAGCGCGTGCACGTGGCTGTGCACCGTGCGGATCGAGCCCAGGTCTGCACCGGGGAGGCCCATCACGTGGAACCGGATCCGCCAGAAGTGCTCGGCCACGATGTGCAGCCCCGAACCGGGCAGGAAGTGGTGGACGTCGGCGACGCGGCCGGCGATCGAGTTGTCGATCGGGATCATCGCCAGTGCGGCCTCGCCGCTGGTCACCGCCGCGAAGGCGTCCTCGAACGAGGCGCACGGCAGCGCCTCGTGGTCGGGGTAGTGCTCCTGGCACACCGCGTGCGAGTTGGCTCCGGGCTCACCCTGATAGGCGATGCGTGGCGTCACGCGGTCAGTCTAGGGACGCGCGGTCCGGTGCCCCCGGCGCGTTCCCCGTCGACCAGCCGACGCGCTGACCTACGGTGACCCCCGTGAACGAGTCGCTCATCCTCCTCGCCCTGACCCTGCTGGCTCTGCTGCTCGCCCTGGTGGCGCTGGTGGTGGCGCTGCGGGCCGGGCGGCGTACGGCGCGGTCGGGCGCCGCGGGCGACCTGGACGCCGTACCCGCCGACGTGCAGGGCCTGCGTCAGGAGGTGTCCGCGCTGCGGCTCGAGGTCTCCGATGCGCTGCGCCACCTCTCGGTCGTGCGCTACGACGCCTTCGGCGACATGGGCGGGCACCTGTCGTGGTCGGTCGCGCTGCTCGACGACGCCGGAAGCGGGCTGGTGCTCACCTCCATCCACGGCCGCAGCGAGTCGCGCACCTACGCCAAGAACGTCGCCGGGTGGTCCAGCGAGGCGGTGCTCTCGCCCGAGGAGCAGGAGGCGATCGCCGCCGCGCGTCCCCGCTGACGCCGCCGGGTTCGGCCGGAATCGGTCAGGATCGGGAGGCAACCTCGGACCGTCCGGGACGTCTGGACGGGTATGAGGCCGATCCCGACCCAGGAGGCGCCCATGCCGCGTCCCGGTGCACCCCGGCGTGACCCGGTGGATGAGGGGGCGGATGGCGGCGTGGATGAGGACGTCGCCCGCCTGTACGCCGGCCACCGCCTGAGCCTGGTGCGCCTCGCGCTGCTGCTGGTCGACGACCTCGGCGTGGCCGAGGAGGTCGTGCACGACGCGTTCGCCGGGCTCGTGGCCCGGGGGCGCCTGCGGCACCCCGCCGCGGCGGTGGGCTACCTGCGGACGGCCGTGGTCAACCGGTCCCGCTCGGTGCTGCGCCGCCGCCGTACCGTGCGGGCGCACGGGCCGCAGCGCTCCCTGGCGCCGACCGACCCCGCCGATCACGCGGTGCTGGCCGAGGAGCACCGGGAGGTCCTTGCCGCCCTCGACACCCTCGCCCCACGGCAGCGCGAGGTGCTGGTGCTGCGCTACTGGGAGGGCCTCAGCGAGGCCGAGATCGCCACCACCCTCGGCATCTCGCCCGGCACGGTGAAGTCCACGGCCAGTCGCGCCCTGCGCGCACTCGAGGCGATCCTGGAGGAGCAGCGATGACCCGCACCCCGATCGAGGACCGGCTGACCGCGGCCCTGGCGGCGCGCGCCGAGCAGGTGCGATCGGAGGACCTCGGCCCGCCGCAGGACCTGTCCCAGCGACGCCCGACGCCCGCCCCGGTCGTACGGGCCCTGCTCGCGGCCGCGGTGGTCGTCGGGATCGTCGCTGCCGGCGTGGCGCTGTGGCCCCGTGACGGCGGCGTCGACGCGCCACCGGCCGGGCCGACCCCCTCTCCCACCGCTCCGGCGTCCCCCACCGACCCGCCGACCGACGGCGTCGCCGCGGCCTTCGGGGGTCCTCTGGTCGCACCCGGCGATCGGCTCGTCGCCCCCGTCCCCGCCTGGGACGGCGAGATCACCGCGTGGGTGCGCGGCCGCGAGCTGCGGATGCGCGGCGGGGGCTGGGGTGTGCGCGCGAGCGGGACGCAATGGCTGGATGCCGGCGGGCGCGCCGCGTCGCTGTCACCGCAGGTGCTCCTCGGCGAGGACGGATCGGTCGGGGTGGTCGTGCACCTCGTCGGGACGGCGGGCTATGAGCTCGTGCCGTACGTGACCCGCATCGAGGGCGCCGACGGGAGCGGCGGCGCCGCCCACCTGACCGGCGCCGCGACGGTCGACCGGGTCGGGGGTTCTCCGCCGTTCCGGTCGGGCTTCGCCCGCCGCGACGGCGCCCGGCACCGGGTGATCAGCTGGGTCGAGGGCGACGGGCACGGCTACACCGTGGTCGTCCCGCGCAACCAGACCCACCGCGACCCGACCGAGCTGGCCGGCCCGGTCGAGGCGTGGCGCTGGACCCTCGCCGGCGAGCGCCTGCGGCCCGAGCGCCTCGGCGGGATGTGCGTGGAGGCCGGGTCCCTCACGGCCTGCTGAGCGCGCCGCCGACCCCAGGACGTCATACGTCCCTCGAGCTATAGGTCGCCGGGCGTATGACGTCCCGGGCGGGCGTCAGCGGGGGACGCGGACGAGCAGGCGGCCGTGGATGCACTCGGCGACCAGCTCGCGGCCGGGGCCGATGGAGTCGCCGTCGAGCTGGCGCGGGGTGTCGGCGGCGGCGACGATCCGTACGGTCCGGCCGCGCATCCGGGTGATCGTCTCGTCGGTGCGCTTCTGCCGGCTCAGGATGCGCACGGCCAGCGGGATCCACGACAGGAACCGCCGCGGGTGCAGCAGCACCACGTCGAGCTGACCGTCGTCGACCGCCGCGTCGGGGATCAGCGGCATCCCGGCCTGCAGGAAGCCGACGTTGCCGACCACCACGGTGCGTGCGCGGTGCCGGGTCGGCTCGCCGTCGTCGATGGTCACCTCGAGCCGGACGGCGGGGAACATCAGCGACTTCAGCCCCGAGATGACGTACGCCAGCCAGCCCACGCGCTTCTTGATGTCCTCGTTGACGCCCTCCATGATCGCGGCGTCGAAGCCCATGCCGGCCATCACCAGGAAGTGATCGTCGCCGAGGCCGTCGCCGCGCACCGAGACCAGGTCGATCGCCCGGTCCTGCCCGTTGAGCCCGACGTCGATCGCGGCGCGCAGGAACAGCGGGATGTCGAGGTTGCGGGCCAGCAGGTTGCCGGTGCCGGCGGGGATGATCCCGACCGGGATGCCGGTGCCGGCCAGCTCCGCGCAGACGGTACGGACGGTGCCGTCGCCGCCGCAGACCAGCACCAGGTCGGCGCCGGCGACCGCGGCGTCCTCGGCCATCGACGCGCCCGGGTCCTCGATGGTCGTGAGGTACCACCGCGGCTCGCTCCAGCCCGACTCCTCGGCCAGCGTCGCCACGAGCGCGCGGAACGCCGCCTCGTCCTCGACCTTGATCGGGTTCAGGATCACCGCGAGCCGCCGCTCGCCGGGGAACACCTCCGGCAACGGATCGGCCTTCGCCGCCGTCGAGCGCGGCATCGGGTCGAAGGCCAGCAGGCCGACGAGCACGCACAGCACGCCGAGTGCCCATCCGGTCGTCACGTCGGAGGCGTTGTGCACCCCGAGGAAGATCCGGTCGAGCCCGACGATCAGCGCCAGCACGACGTAGGCCGCCACCAGGGTGCGGCGTACGGAGCGGCGCCGCACCAGCATCCCGGTGAGCACCGTCGCCACGCCCATCGCCGCGGCGATCGAGGTCGCGTGGCCCGAGGGGAACGAATAGCTGTCGAGCACCCGCAGCGGCTCGTCCCACACGGGCCGGTCGCGGCGCACCAGGTGCTTGAGGGCGTAGACCACCAGCGAGGAGGCGAGCATCACCGCGCCGCTCCAGGCCGCGGCGCGCGGGTGGCCCCGGGTGGCCAGGGCCACCACGAGCACCACGGTCGCCACCGTCATCGGGAGCGTGCCGAAGGCGTGGTCGATCACCCGGAAGATCTCGGTCAGGACCGTGCTGTCGGCCGTCCACGAGAAGGGTTCGGTGGCCACCTCGGCGTCCACGCGCAGCAGCGGCATCCACTGCGCGGCGACCAGCCCGACCAGGACCGCGACGACGGCGGCCAGACCGAGCGTCCACGGCAGGAGCGTTCGGCGGCGGCGGGCACGTTCGTCGGTCGCGAGCATCTGCTGCAGTATGACGGGGGCTTTGCCCGGGCGGCATGATCGGGTGCATGAGCGACTCCGCCACCTCCTACCGACCGCTGGGCGACTCCGGACTGCGGGTCTCCGTGGTCGGACTGGGGTGCAACAACCTCGGCCGGGAGGGCACCGCGACGGCGTCGCAGGAGGGCACCGACGCCGTGGTGCGGGCCGCGCTCGACGCGGGCATCACCCTCTTCGATGTCGCCAACACCTACGGCGCCCCGGCGTACGGGCTGAGCGAGGAGCGGCTCGGTGCCGCCCTGCGCGGCCGGCGCGACGAGGTGGTGATCGCGACGAAGTTCGGCATGGACATGGCCGGCACCGACGGTCCGGACTTCGGCGCGCGCGGGTCCCGCCGCTACCTCGTCAGGGCAGTCGAGGCGTCGCTGCGCCGGCTCGGGACCGACTGGATCGACCTCTACCAGCTGCACGTGCCCGACCCGGGGACGCCGATCGAGGAGACCCTGTCGGCCCTCGACGACCTGGTCACCGCCGGGAAGGTCCGTTACCTCGGGCACTCCAACTTCGCCGGGTGGCAGCTGGCCGAGGCCGAGTTCGTCGCCCGGGAGCTGGGCACCGAGCGGTTCGTCTCCAGCCAGATCGAGTACAGCCTGCTCAAGCGCGGCGCCGAGCGCGAGCAGATCCCGGCCGCGGAGCACTTCGGGGTCGGGGTGCTGCCGTTCTTCCCGCTCGCCAGCGGACTGCTCACCGGCAAGTACGCCGCCGGGCGGGTGCCCGAGGGCAGCCGGCTCTCGCGCCGTCCGGCGATCCTGGAGGGCGCCGACTGGGACCAGCTCGAGCGGTTCTCGGCGTTCGCCCGGGAGCGCGACCTCACCGAGGTGCAGGTGGCGTTCTCGTGGCTGGCGTCCCGCCCGACGGTCGGCAGCGTGATCGCCGGCGCGACGACCCCCGAGCAGGTCCGGGCCAACGCCGCCGCCGTGGGCTGGGTCCCGACCGAGGACGACGAGGCGGAGCTGGACGCGATCTTCCCGGCGCCCGCCTGACGCGGCGCGCCCGACCCAGCAGCCCCCGAGCGGCTGCCCCCGAGCGGCTGCCGCGAGCGGGATCCGGCGGCGCGGATAGCCTTGATCCCATGATCGACCCGCGCCTGCTCCGCGACGAGCCCGACCTGATCCGTGCCGCCCAGACCAAGCGCGGGCTGTCCGCCTCGGTGGTCGACGAGGCGCTGGCCGCCGACGAGGCGCGCCGGCGCTCGATCGTCGCCTTCGAGGAGCTGCGGGCCGAGCAGAAGGTGCTGGGCAAGCAGGTCGCCAGGGCGCAGGGCGAGGAGAAGACCGCGCTGCTGGAGCGCACCAAGGCGCTGGCCGCGGAGGTGAAGGCCGCCGAGGCCGCCCAGCACGAGGCCGAGGAGGCCTACCGCCGGATCGTCGCGACCATCCCCAACCCCGCCGCCGACGCGGCGCCCGCGGGCGGGGAGGACGACTTCGTGGTGCTGGAGGAGCGCGGCACCAAGCGCGACTTCGCCGCCGAGGGGTTCGAGCCGCGCGACCACCTCGAGCTCGGCCGGATGCTCGGGGCGATCGACGTCGAGCGCGGCGCGAAGGTCTCCGGCAGCCGCTTCTACTACCTCACCGGTCCCGGCGCCGACCTCGAGCTGGCCCTGGTCAACATGGCGATGGACCAGGCCCGCGAGGCCGGCTTCACCACCGTCATCCCGCCGACCCTGGTCAAGCCGCGCGCGATGGAGGGCACCGGCTTCCTCGGCCAGGCCGCCGACGACGTCTACCGGATCGAGGGCCAGGACACCTACCTCGTCGGCACCTCGGAGGTGCCGCTGGCGGCGTACCACTCCGACGAGATCCTGGACGCCGGATCGTTGCCCAAGCGCTACGTGGCGTTCAGCCCGTGCTTCCGCAAGGAGGCAGGCTCGCACGGCAAGGACACCCGGGGGATCTTCCGGGTGCACTGGTTCGACAAGGTGGAGATGTTCACGTTCACGACGCTGGAGGAGTCCGAGGCCGAGCACCAGCGGCTGCTCGCCCAGGAGATCGCCTGGCTCGACAAGCTCGAGCTGGCCTACCGCGTCATCGACGTCGCCGCCGGCGACCTCGGGCTCTCGGCGCAGCGCAAGTTCGACTGCGAGGCGTGGATCCCCAGCCAGGGCAAGTACCGGGAGCTGACCTCGACGTCGAACTGCACCGACTTCCAGGCCCGCCGCCTCGACATCCGTACGCGCGGCGAGCGCGGCACGACGCCGGTCGCGACGCTCAACGGCACCCTGGTCGCGATCCCGCGGGCGATCGTGGCGATCCTCGAGACCCACCAGCAGGCCGACGGCTCGGTCCGGGTGCCCGAGGCGCTCCAGCCCTACCTGCAGGGGCGCACCGTCCTGGAGCCGGTGACCGGGTGAACGCCAAGCGGCCGGTCCCCGACACCTGGCGGCCCAAGCTCATCGCCCTCGACATCGACGGCACCCTGCTGCGCTGGGCCGACGACACCGGCGTGATCCACGAGGAGCTGTCGCCGGCGGTCTTCGACGCCGTCCGGCGCGCCGAGGACGCCGGCGCCCACATCGTGCTGGCCAGCGGCCGCTCGGTCGACGGCATGACGCCGGTGGCCGACCTGCTCAAGCTGCACGGCCACGGCGAGCGGGTGTGGATCGTCGCCTCCAACGGCGCGGTCATCACCCGCTACCCGCCGGTCGAGGTCGTGCACGAGGAGACCTTCGACGCCCGCGCCGCCGTGGCCGCGGTCCTGGCGGAGTTCCCGAACGCGCTGGTCGCCGTCGAGGAGCGCGGGGTGGGCTACCGCGTCAACCGCGCCTTCCCGTACGGCGAGCTCAGCGGCGAGCTGATCGAGACCGCGATCGAGGACCTGGTCGCCCACCCGGTCAGCCGCGTCATCATCCGCGACCCCACGGCCACCGTCGACGACTTCCTCGAGCTCGGCTCCAAGCTGGGTCTGCACGGCATCGACTACGTCGTCGGCTGGACCGCCTGGCTCGACCTCGCCCCGATCGGGATCTCCAAGGCGTTCGGCCTCGACCACGTCTGCCGCGAGCTCGGCATCGACGCCTCCGACGTGCTGGCCATCGGCGACGGGCGCAACGACCTCGAGATGCTGCGCTGGGCCGGGCGCGGGGTGGCGATGGGCCAGGCCGTCGACGTCGTGCACGACGCCGCGGACCACACCACGGGTACGGTCGACGAGGACGGCGCGGCCCAGGAGATCGACCGCTGGTTCGCCTGAGCCGGCGCAGGCACGAGCCGGCCGGCCGCCGTCGCACCTTTCGGATGATGGACGCCCTCCCCCCGAGGCCGTCCACCGCCTAACGTCGAGTGCATCAGTTGACTTTGCCCCCTCGGTGACGAGGGGCCGAGCGTGAGGACCACCCCATGACACGACGCCCCGAGACCCTCGCGGTGCACGCCGGCCAGGAGGAGGCCGACCCGGCCACGAACTCCCGCGCCGTGCCGATCTACCAGACCACCTCGTACGTCTTCAACGACACCGAGCACGCGGCCAACCTGTTCTCGCTGGCGGAGCCGGGCAACATCTACACCCGGATCATGAACCCGACGCAGTCGGTCTTCGAGGAGCGCATCGCGCAGCTCGAGGGCGGCGTCGGCGCGCTGGCGACCGCGTCCGGCTCGGCCGCGACGACGTACGCCGTGCTGAACCTGACCTACGCCGGCGACAACATCGTCGCGCTCTCGACGCTGTACGGCGGCACCTACGCCTTGTTCGCGCACACGCTGCCGCAGTTCGGCATCGAGGTCCGCTTCGTCGACCCCGACAAGCCGGAGGAGCTGGCCAAGGCCGTCGACGAGAAGACCAAGCTGGTCTTCGCCGAGACCGTCGGCAACCCGCGCATCAACGTCGTCGACGTCCGCGCCTGGGCCGATGCCGCCCACGCGCAGGGCCTGCCGCTGATCGTCGACAACACCGCGCCCACGCCGTACCTCGCCCGGGTCTTCGACCACGGCGCCGACGTCGTCGTGCACGCCGCGACCAAGTACATCGGCGGCCACGGCACCTCCATCGGTGGCGTCATCGTCGACTCCGGCAACTTCGACTGGGCCGCGCACTCCGAGCGCTTCCCGGGCCTGACCAAGCCCGACGCCGCCTACCACGGGGCGGTCTGGACCGAGGCCGTCGGCAACCTGGCCTACATCATCCGCGCCCGCACGGTGCTGCTGCGCAACACCGGCGCGGCGATCGCCCCGCTCAACTCCTGGCTGTTCCTCCAGGGCCTGGAGACCCTCCACCTGCGCATGGAGCGGCACAGCGAGAACGCGCTCAGGGTCGCGCAGTTCCTCGAGGCCCACGACGACGTGTCCTGGGTGAGCTACCCGGGTCTGGAGTCCAGCCCCTACAAGGCCGTCGCCGACCGCGTCTTCACCGGCAACGGGTACGGCGGCCTGGTCAGCTTCGGCGTGAAGTCCGGCCGCGAGGGCGGGCGCAAGTTCATCGAGAGCCTGGAGCTGTTCAGCCACCTGGCCAACATCGGTGACGCCAAGTCGCTGGCGATCCACAACGCCACGACCACCCACTCCCAGCTCACCCCCGAGGAGCTCGAGGCCGCCGGCGTCCCCGAGGACATGGTCCGGCTGTCCATCGGCATCGAGCACGCCGACGACATCATCGCCGACCTCGAGCAGGCGCTGGCGGCGTCCCGCGGCTGAGCCAGTTTCGCCACATATGTGGCGAAACCGGTGCTGTGTACACGTTCCTGCCGGCGTGTCGCTCAGGAACGTGTACACAGTCCGCCGCCCCTTCCCTCCCCGGGCCGAGCCGCGAGATGCCGCGGGGTGGCCCGCCACCCCCCACCTAGGCTGGCTGACCGTGAGTGACCTGGGCTTCGTCGAGACGCAGCGGGTCGTCCTTGGGACCGAGGACGACCCGCTCGTCCTCGCCAACGGTCGGGCGCTCACCCACGTCGAGGTCGCCTACGAGACGTACGGCGAGCTGTCCCCGGCGCGCGACAACGCGATCTTCGTCTGCCACGCACTGACCGGCGACGCCCACGCGGCCGGCCACCACGGCGACCCGGCCCGGCGCGGCTGGTGGGACAACCTGATCGGCCCCGGCAAGGCGCTCGACACCGACCGGTTCTTCGTCATCTCGCCCAACCTCCTGGGCGGGTGCCAGGGCACCACCGGCCCGCTGTCGACCGACCCAGCGACCGGCAAGCCGTACGGCCTGGACTTCCCGCTGCTGCAGATGAGCGACTTCGTCGCGGTGCACCAACGGCTGCTGGCCCACCTCGGCATCGACCGGCTGCTCGCCGCTGTCGGCGGATCGCTCGGCGGCATGCAGGTGCTGCAGTGGCTCACCCAGGCCCCCGAGCAGGTCACCAACGGCGTGATGATCGCCAGCTCCTCGCGGCTGACCGCGCAGAACATCGCCTTCTCCGCCGTCGGGCGCGAGGCGATCATGCGCGACCCCGACTTCCACGACGGTCGCTACTTCGAGCTCGACGGACCGGCGTCGCAGGGCCCCAAGATCGGCCTGGCGATCGCCCGGATGATGGCCCACATCACCTACCTCTCCGAGGAGGCGATGACCGAGAAGTTCGGCCGACGGCTGCAGGACAAGTCCGGCGACCAGCGGATGGGCTTCGGCGTCGACTTCGAGGTGGAGAGCTACCTCAACTACCAGGGCCGCACCTTCCTCGACCGGTTCGACGCCCTGAGCTACCTCTACCTCACTCGGGTGATGGACTACTTCGACGCCTTCGCCGACCCGGGGGCGGCCGCCCGCATCGCCGCCGCCGGTGCCCGGGCGCTGATCATCTCCTTCGACACCGACTGGCGCTTCGACACCAGCCACTCGGTCCGGATCCTGCGTACGCTCGAGCGCGCCCGCGTGCCGGTCACGTTCCGCGAGATCCGCTCGCCGTGGGGCCACGACTCCTTCCTGTTGCAGCCGCCCGGCTACCACGAGACCGTCAGGGCGTTCCTCGACCGCGCCCACGAGGTGGGCGGCTGATGCGCCCCGACCTGACCGTGCTCGCCGGTCTGATCCCCGACGGATCCCGCGTGCTCGACCTCGGCTGCGGCGAGGGCCAGCTGCTCGCCCACCTCGAGCAGCGCGGCTGCGAGATCCAGGGCGTCGAGATCGACGGGGAGGCCGTGGTGCGGGCGGTCCGCCGCGGCGTGCCGGTCATCGAGGCCGACATCGAGGGGGAGCTGAGCACCTTCGCCGACGGCTCCTACGACGTCGTGGTGCTCTCGCAGACCCTCCAGGCGATGGTCAACCCCGCGCAGGTGCTGCGCGAGCTCAAGCGGGTCGGCACCCGCGGGGTCGTCTCGGTGCCGAACTTCGGTCTGTGGCGCAACCGGTTGGCCCTGCTGCGCGGCCGGATGCCGGTCTCGGCCACGATCCCGCACGCGTGGTACGAGACCCCCAACATCCACCTGTCCACGCTCATCGACCTCGAGACGCTCCTCGACGACGTCGACCTGGTCGTCGAGCGGCGGGTCCTGCTCGGCGAGGATGCCGCCCCGCTGCGCTCGAGCCTCGCGGCCAACCTGCGCGCCGCCGCGGCGATCTACCTCGTCCGCTAGGGCCGCGTCCGCTCGGGTTCCGGGGCCACGAGGGCAGACTGGGGGCGTGTACAGACTCGTCGCGACCGATCTCGATGGCACCCTGCTGGATGCCGCCGGCGAGGTCAGCCCGCGCACCCGCGAGGTGATCTCGGCGCTGGAGGAGCGTGGCGTGGTCGTGGTCTTCGTGACCGGGCGCCCGCTGCGATGGATGGAGACGCTGTGGGAGCACGTCGGCGATCACGGCCTGGCGGTGTGCTCCAACGGCGGGATCGTGTACGACGTGCGCACCCACCGGGTCGTGCGCTCCCGCACCATTCCCCGGGCGACCGGGCTCGAGGTCGCCGATCGGCTGCGCAGCGAGCTCCCCGGGACGGCGTACGCCCTGGAACGCCTCGACGGCATCGCGGTGGAGCGCGAGTTCGGGCTGCGCTTCCCGCCGCCGGCCGACCTGCGCGTCGGGCCGCTCGAGGAGTACTTCGAGCCCGACGCCGTCGTGAAGCTCCTGGCCAAGCACGACGCGCACGACCCCGAGCCGTACTGGCACCGGGTCGAGGACCTCGTCGGCGACCTCGTCACCACCACCTGGTCGTCGGTCGGCACGCTGGTGGAGATGAGCGCCGACCAGGTCACCAAGGCCACCACGCTGGCCGACCTGTGCCGCGACCGCGGGATCGCGCCGGACGAGGTCGTCGCGTTCGGCGACATGCCCAACGACCTGGCGATGCTCACCTGGGCGGGCCGGTCCTATGCGATGGCCAACGCCCACGCACAGGTACGCCGGGCCGCCGACGCCGTCGCGCCCCGCCACGACGAGGACGGGGTCGCGCGCACGCTCGAGGAACTGTTCGACCTCTGAGCCGCCCGGCCCGAGGCGGGTCAGAGGCAGGGAGGTCAGAGGTAGAGACCGCCGGTGGGTCCGCCGCCCTCGTCATCGCCCCCGCCCGCCGGGGGCGGCTGCTGACCGGGGTGGCCCTGCCCCATCGCACCCGGGAGGGCGCGGCGCATCTGCTCCAACTGCGCGCGGGCAGCCATCTGCTGGGCGTAGATCGCGGTCTGGATGCCGTGGAAGAGTCCCTCGAGCCAGCCGACCAGCTGTGCCTGCGCGATCCGCAGCTCGGCGTCGGACGGGGTCTCCTCGGCGAACGGGAGCGAGAGCCGCTGCAGCTCCTCGACCAGCTCCGGGGCGAGCCCGGCCTCGAGCTCCTTGATGGAGGAGGCGTGGATCTCCTTGAGCCGCTGGCGACTGGCGTCGTCGAGCGGCGCGGCCTTCACCTCCTCGAGGAGCTGGCGGATCATGCTGCCGATCCGCATCACCTTCGCCGGCTGCTCGACGAGGTCGGTGAGGTGCGTCTCGCCCCCCTCGTCGTCCCCGTCCTCGCCCGCGGCCCGGTCGCTCGGCGCGGCGGACGGGTCGGCGACGACCGGCCTGCCGTCGGGGCCGATCACCAGCACGCGGCGCTCCTCGGAGTTCTCAGTCATGGCCTCCAGCCTAGGTCGTGAGCACCACCTTGCCGACGTGCACCGAGTCCTCGAGCATCGTGTGCGCCTCCTGCACCCGGTCGAGCGGGAGCGTGGCGTGCACGATCGGTCGGACCCGGCCGTCGGCCACCAGCGGCCAGACGTGCTCGACCAGGGCGGCACAGATCGCGCCCTTCTCCTCGACCGGGCGCGAGCGCAGCGAGGTGGCGATCACCGCGCCCCGTTTGCCCAGCAGCTTGGCGAGGTCGAGCTCGGCGCGGGTGCCGCCCTGCATCCCGATCACGACCAACCGCCCCTCGGTGGCCAGGGCGTCGACGTTGCGGGCGAGGTACTTGGCGCCCATGTTGTCGAGGATGACGTCGGCGCCACCGTGCTCGCGCACGACCTCGACGAAGTCCTCCTCGCGGTAGTTGATCGCGATCCGGGCGCCGAGGTCGCGGCAGACCTCGAGCTTCTCCGGCGAGCCGGCGGTGGTCGCGACCCGTGCGCCGTACGCCGTCGCGAGCTGGATCGCCATCGTGCCGATGCCGCCGGCGCCGCCGTGGACGAGCAGCAGTTCCTCGGGCTGGAGACCGGCGACCATGAAGACGTTGGACCACACGGTGGCTGCCACCTCGGGGAGCGCGGCGGCGGTCACGAGGTCGATGCCGTCGGGTACGGGCATGAGCTGCGGGGCGGGTACGGCGACCTGCTCGGCGTAGCCACCGCCGGCCAGCAGCGCGCACGCGGTGTCGCCGACCGTCCACCCGTCGACGCCCTCGCCGACGGCGGCGACGGTGCCGGCGCACTCGAGACCGAGCACCTCGGACGCACCGGGGGGCGGCGGGTAGAAGCCGCGGCGCTGGAGCAGGTCGGCCCGGTTGACCGCGGTCGCGGCCACGTCGAGGACCACCTCGCCGGGGCCGGGCTCGAGGGCGGGCAGGTCGGTCAGCGTGAGGGCCTCGGGCCCTCCGGGCTCTTCGACGACGACGGCGCGCATGCGCCCACCCTAGACAGCCCCGGGGACGGGTCCGCTCGCGCGCGATGCGCCGATCAGGCCTGCTCGGGATCCTCCTCGAGGGCGGTGGCGAGGTCGGCGTCGGGCGGGTCGCCGGCGCCGAGTGCGGCCTGTGCGGCGCCGTCAGCCTCGGCGTCGTCGGTCGGATCGGCCTGGTCGGCGGGACGGTCCCAGCGCTCGGCCAACGCGCAGACCTCCTCGGCCAGCCCCTCGATCTGGGTCGCGGTGAGACCGCCGGCGCCCGCGGCGTACCCCAGGAGGTAGGAGGTGACCGGGGCGGAGGGGCGCTCGACGTTGTGCGCGCAGACCCGGGCCAGGTCGAGCACCAGTCCCTCGTCGAGCTCGTGGTCGATGTCGAGGACGTCGCAGACCTCGTCGATCCAGTCGTGGAGGTTCACCCCGCCAGCCTCATGCCTCCGGCGGTGGCGGCGCAACCCGTTCGCGCAGGTCGCGCAGGTCCTCCCAGGTGTCGACGTCGGCCGCCTCCCCCTCGCGGGCCGGCACCTCCACCAGGCGCAGCCCGAAGAGCAGCCGTCGCATCGGCAACCCGTACGTCGAGTGCCGCGCTCCCGGCACCGCGGCGAGCAGCGCGGCCGCCCGGTAGACCGCGCACAGCGGCTGCCGGTGCCCCTCGGCATCGACCAGCACGGCCGCCTCCGGGGGGCGGTCCGGGTCGGGTCCGGGAGCGTCGAGGGCCGCGAGCAGCCGGTCGATGGTCGCCGGGGTCACCAGCGGCATGTCGACCGCGAGCGCGACGACCCGGTCGGGCAGCCGCCCGCGCAGCCGTTCGAGCGTCCCGATCCCCGCGACGAGCCCGGCCGCGGGCCCGCCGCCGGGCGGCTCCTCGCGGGTGAAGAGCACGGGGCGCCGGGTCGGCACCTCCGGCCCCACGACCACGACGTCCTCGACCCGCTCGGTCAGGGCGTCCAGCGCTCGCTCGAGCAGCGTGCGGCCGCCGACCTCCAGGGCGTGCTTGGCGGTCCCGCCGAGCCGGGTGCCCCCGCCGCCGGTGAGCACCACGGCCGCGACCCGGGCGGGATGGTCGGCGCCGACCTGGGCGTGCCCGGCCCCGTGCGGCTCCACCGGGGGCTCCACGGGCTGCATCCGGTCAGTCTTGCACCGGTGGGCGGGCATGGCACGCTGGCCGCATGGCCGCCGCCCCCCTGCTCCGGATCACCCTGCTCCAGCGCGCGTCGTCCTTGGACCCGGCCGAGAACCTCGCCGCCCTGCAGGTGGTCGAGCGCGAGGCGCGGCGGTCCCCCGCCCCGCACCTGGTGGTGCTGCCGGAGGCGTTCGCCCGCGACTTCGGGTCGCCCGGCTCCGACGTGGCGCCGTACGCCGAGGATCTCGACGGCCCGTTCGCGACCCGCCTGGCCGAGCTCGCCGACCGGCACGGGTTCGCGGTGCTGGCCGGGATGTTCGAGCGCTCCCCGGACCCCGCCCGCCCCTGGAACACCCTCGTGCTCGCGCAGCCGGGCCGGGTCGACCACTACCGCAAGATCCACCTCTACGACTCCTTCGGCTACCGCGAGTCCGACCGGCTCAGCGCCGGCGGGACCGAGCCGGTGGTGGTCGACGTCGGCGGTTTCGGGGTGGGCCTGATGACCTGCTACGACCTGCGCTTCCCCGAGCTCGGGCGGGCCCTGATCGACCGGGGCGCCGAGGTGCTCGCCGTGCCGGCGGCGTGGGTCGCCGGCGACCGCAAGGTGCACCACTGGCGCACCCTGGCGATGGCCCGGGCCATCGAGAACACCGCGTTCGTGGCGGCGGTGGGTCAGCCGGCGCCGCGCTACACCGGCCACTCGCTGGTCGTCTCCCCGCTCGGCGACGTCCTGGGCGAGGTCGGCAGCGGCGACGGTCTCTCGATCACGGTCGACCTGCGGCGCGACGTCCTCGAGGAGGCCCGCGCGCAGAACCCGTCGCTGGCCAACCGCCGACTGTGAGCCCCGTCCGGCTCGCTATCCTCGCCGCGTGGTGACCGCGGGCCGGAAGCGAGGTCGTCGGCGGGCCGACCCGCCGCCGCGGCGTCGACGGCTCCGCGAGCCCGACCCCGCCCCGACGCCCCGGGTCCTCCCTCCTCCCCCCGGTCCCGCTGCCGCCGCGCCGCCCCACCACGGCGCCCGCGCCTGGACCCTCGGCGCCCTGGTCGTCGT
>JAJUGK010000053.1 GCA_029268205.1 Nocardioidaceae bacterium | reverse complement strand
GTCCAGTGTGCGTGCCCCCAGCGGCGCGAGCAGTTCGAGGACCTCATCCCCCCGCGTCACCAGCACCGCGCCGCGGTGGCGGATCAGCTGGTGAGCACCGGCCGACACGGCACTGGTGACGGGTCCGGGCACGGCCATCAGCGGTCGGCCCAACTCGTTGGTCCACGACGCGGTATTGATCGCCCCGCTGCGGAGCGCGGCCTCGATGACGACCGTGCCGGAGGAGAGCGCGGCGATCACCCGGTTGCGGGTCAGGAACCGTCCGCGGGTGACGGTGCAGCCGGGCGGGAGCTCGGAGACGATCACGCCGTGCTCGCCGACGAACTCCAGCAGCCGTTGGTGCGCGACGGGGTAGACCCGGTCGACACCGCAGGCGAGCACCACCGCCGTACGCCCCTCCGCCAACGCGCCGCGGTGGGCCGCCTGGTCGATGCCGAACGCCCCGCCGGACACGACCGTCCACCCCTCGTGGGCGACGCGTGCCGACACGTCGCCGGCGACGGTCGTGCCGTAGGTCGTCGCCGAGCGCGAGCCGACGATGGCCACCCCCTGCGCGGCGACCTCGTCGAGCCGGAGCGGTCCGCGGGCCCAGAGTCCGAGCGGGGCTCCCCCGCTGCCCTCGATCCGTCCGCAGGCGTCGAGACCCTCGACCGGGGTGGGCCACTCCGCGTCCCCCGGGACCACGAAGCGGATCCCCTGCTCTGCGGCCCGTTCGAGGTCGGCCCGGGCGTCGAGGGTGCGTAGGCGGTCCGCGAGGTCGCTGCGGTTGCCGAGCACGTCGGACTCCGCGCGGATCTCCTCGAGCACGACCACGGCCCCGTGCTCGGCCACCGTGCGGGAGAGCCGCGCGTTGCCGGGTTCGACCAGCCGCGACAGCGCCGCGCGGGCCTCCCGTTCCTCCGCCGAGACGGTCGAGCCGGTCATGAGGCGGCTCGATCCTGCAGCCACCGGGCCTCCAACGGTCTTCCGGTGCGCAACCGCAGGGCGATGCCGACCTCGACCGCCCCCGGTCGCCGGGAGCCGAACAGGTCGCAGACCGTCCACGCGAGCCGGTGCACCCGGGTCGCGCCGCGGCGGGTGAGCGAGCCGCCGTACAGCTCGGTGTCGACCAGGCGACGCCCCTCCTCGGTGAGGGGGTAGTCGCCGAGCAGGGCCGGACCGGGTACGTCGGCGTTCAGGCGCCACGGGGTGCAGGCGTACCGCTCGGCCTGGCGGGCCCGTGCCGCCTCGACGCGGCTGCGCACGACGGCCGTCGACTCCGGCGCAGCCAGCGGATCGGCGGCCTCGTGCGGGCGGAGGGGCTCGACGTACCGGACGATGTCGATGCGGTCGGCGACCGGTCCGGAGATCTTGCGCCGGTACTCCCGGCGCTTCACCTCGGCGCACACGCAGCGGTCCTGGCCGGCGGCGTTGGGCGCGTAGTCCCCACAGGGGCACGGGTTCATCGCGAGCACGAACATCGTGCGCGCGGGGTAGGTCGCGGACTCCTCGCCGCGCGCGATCGTCACCTCGCCGCTCTCGAGGGGCTGGCGGAGCGCTTCGACGATGTCGGAGCTGAACAATGGGAACTCGTCGAGGAAGAGGACCCCGAGGTGGGCGCGGCTGAGCTCGCCGGGCCGGACCTTGCCGGTGCCGCCGCCCAGCAGACTGGCCCGGCTGGACGAGTGGTGCGGCGCGAAGAAGGGCGGGCGTACGACGCGCGGAGCGGACGGGTCGAGGACACCGGCGAGCGAGTGGAGCGCCGTGAGTTCCAGGGACTCCTCGACGGTGAGGTCGGGCAGCAGGCCGGGCAGCCGTTCGGCGAGCGTCGTCTTCCCGGCTCCCTTCGGGCCGGTGATCATCAGGTGGTGGCCGCCGGCCGCGGCGACCTCGAGCGCGAACCGCGCGTCGCTCATGCCGAGGACGTCGGCCAGGTCGAGGTCGTCGAGCCGGTCCTCGCCCCGCCACCGGAGGAACGAGGCCTGCACCGATGCTTCGACGGGCGGTGCCTCGGGGAGCTCGTCCCCCCGCAGCACGGCGACGACCTGTGTGAGGGACCGAGCACCGATGATCTCGATCCCCGGCACCATCGTGGCCTCGGCCACCTGCGGCTCGGGGACGATGACCCGGCCGATGCCGTGGGCGCGTGCGGCCATCACCATCGGCAGGATTGCCGGCACGCACCGCAGCCCGCCGTCGAGCCGGAGTTCACCGAGGAAGACGGTGCCGTCGAGCATCGCGGGCTCCAGCCGGCGCGGTGGATGATCGGGCGGCGCGAGCGAGTCACCGGCTGCCGCGAGGACGGCGAGCGCCATCGCGAGGTCGAAGTGCGGTCCGCGCTTGGGCAGGTCGGTTGGCGCGAGCAGGATCGTCGTCCGTCGCGTGACCGGCCAGGGGAAGCGACTGTTGGTGATCGCGGCGCGGCACCGGTCGCGGCCCTCGCTGACCGAGGGGTCCGGACGACCGACGATCGTGGTGGCGATCAGCCCCTGGGACACGTCGACCTGAACGTCGACCAGGTGACCGCTGGCGCCGGTCAGCGTGATCGAGCGCGCGGTGGCGTAGCCCATCAGCCCACGCCCCGCACGTGCTCGACCCGCGCGGCGCCGGACCGCGGGCGGAGTACGCCGACCAGGTCGATCCGGATCTCCGGCGGGTGCACCCCGCGCTGCTCGACCCAGCGTGCGGCCAGCCGCCGCAGGCGCTGGGCCTTCTCCGCATCGACGCCCTCGAGGGGCGACCCGAACGCGTTGCTGCTGCGCGTCTTCACCTCGCACACCACCAGGGCGCGGCCGTCCTTGAGCACCAGGTCGAGCTCACCCGCCTCGCAGCGCCAGTTCCGATCGAGCAGCTGCATCCCCTGCTCGGTCAGATGGCGCAGTGCGACGCGCTCGCCGTAGGCGCCGAGGGCGGTCTTCTGGGCGGCTGTTGCCCCCGGCTGGGGGCTCGTTGGTTCTGCCGGCATGCATGTCCTCCTCCGTCGGAGGACATGCTCGGCGGAGGAGCATCAACGCGTGCCAACCACCGAATCTGCTGGGGAAATCAGGGTAGAAGCCCGCACCTGGGGACGGCGATCGGCCCCGACTCAGCCAATCAGGAAGGCCGCGTCGCAGACCGGGACCGGCTTGGCATAGACATCCGCGCCGCTCAGGGACAGCCCCAGCATCCGCAGCAATGGGCTGAGGAGCACCTGGTCCAGTCCCTGAATCAACGGGTTGACCACCCGGTTGAGGAGTGGGTCTACGACCCAGTCGGTGAGAATCCCGAGCGGAATTCCAAGCAACTTGAGCTTCGAGGTGTCGACGTCGAGCCAAGGCAGACCCGAGTTGTTGTGCCCCCCCGTGCCCGGTTTGTTGTAGTCCCCGTCCGTCACGTCGACCCGCACCTGACCACTCGGCGGCGAGGTGCCGCTGATTGTGACCGGCACGTCAATAACGGGGAGAAGGCCGAAGACCGCGTCAATCTTCACCTGAAGCGTAAGCGCGACGTTGATCAGTCCGTCCCGCACGTCGACCGTGATGCCGGGCGGCGCGCAACGGATGTCGGTCAGGACGCCCTCGGCGGCAGCGACGTCAACACTGCCGTTGAGCCGAACCTTCGTCCTCACCAGACCGAGGTCGAGGTTGGCAAGCCCGCTGCTGAGGGTGAGCCCGACCTGGGATGTGGTCGCCGTCGCTTCGCCCTTACGTCCGCACCCGACCTGCGGCGGCTGAGTCACGTGAGCGTTGACGGCGACATCCGCAAGCGGGCCGAGATCGACCTTCAGTTCGGGGATCGAGACCGCATTGTCCCCCGTCGCGGCGAGGGCCGCGGCTGTCACGAGGTCGAACACGTTCAGCGCAGCGTCGAGCCCCGCTCGAGCGGTACCCGTCCCGAGGTTCAGGATCTCGCCCAAGCCGAGGGTCACCCCTCCCACCTCGGCGGCGATCGACTCGAGCAGCTGTGCGGCTGCGGTGGCCTCGTCCCGCCGGAGCAAGTCGGCTGTTGCGAGGTAGAGGTCGGCCAAGGGCACGTCGACCCCCAGGTCGAGCAATTCCTCGAACGTACCCGCCCCAAGGTCCGCCCCGAGCAGTGCGACGAGATTCACCTCGGCGGAGGCAAGCGCGTTGTAATCGCCCACACCGAGCGTGATGTCGGTCCCGAGCGCGCCGAGCAGCGTTCCGAGCAACGGGCTGTCGTCTGTGTTCAAGCGGGCGGCATAGGAACCGATCGAGAAGCAAGCGCCCCCCACCGAGGTGGCGACGGCATCCCGGGTGGCAGAGCCCGACCCAGGGGCGAAGGCGAATGCCACCGAACCGGATGCGGCGACATGGACCGCGTCAGGGACCTCCCCGTCCGGGACCTCCACGATCGCTCCCGCCTCCCGGCGCGCCACCTGCTCCCCGTTCGGCCCGGGGTCGAGGAACACCAGCGTCGCACGCGGCGGCTCCGGCATGTCACCGAGCGCGGTGGCGTTGCGTGCGGCGCTCCGCTCCACGGCCTGCGCCAGCGACGGCTTTCCGTCGCCCCCGGCGCGGATCTGCCCGGCGGTGCGGCCATCGAGGAGGCGCGCCGCGTCGAGCGCGACGACATCGGCCACGGCCTGTGCGTCGGCACGCACGACGCGCTGCATCCCGAGGTCGACGGCGATCGCCGCCGCAACGATGAGTACGACGCTCATGAACACCGCGACCAGGACGGCTGCAGCTCCACGCTCCGAGTCCCGCCGCATCTCAGCCCACCTGCGCCACAGCGGTGTAGGTCAACTGGTCCGGGATCGCGATCTCCAGGCCCGGGATCATGGCCTGGTAGTCGAGCACGACGCGCGCTTCCACGCACGACCGGCTCTCCCCTGCCGGCGCGCCCGCTGGGGCCGCGCACGACCCGATCGTCACCGAGCACTGCCCCTTCGCGGGGACGAGCGCGCCCGCCGCGCACCCGGTGACCCCGTGACCCGCCAACGCCTGCACGATCGCGGTCTGCGCGGCGGCGATCTTCGCGGAATCCTCACCCTGCGTCACCGCTGCCGCCCGGGCGCCCTCTGCCGCCGCTTGGCTGACCGCTTGGCGGTCGCTGAGCATGAGGCCCCAGTTGATGATCCCGATGAGAAGCACGAACAGCGGCACGACGACCAGTGCGAACTCCACCGCGGCAGCACCCCGCGAGCGATCGGCGCGACGCAGAGGCCGCGTGAGTACGCGACGTCGAGGCACGGCTCGCCTCCTCTCGACAGGGACGACTGCCCCTCCGATCGGCTCCGCCGACCGGGACTTGAGCCGTTCGTGTTGCCCGGACTCAGTACGCCAGGTGCACCCGCCGCGCGACGAGCGGTGCGTTCTTCTCCCGCACCCACACCAGCTCGAGCGTTCCGTTGCCGGAGTAACTCATCTCCTCGACGATCAGCATCGACTCGAGGGTCTCGTGCGCGTTGCCGCTCACCTTCAGCTCGGCCGAGGGTGCGTAGACCGTCCCGGTGATCGCCTTGCCGGTGTTGCCGGCGTACGACAGCACCGACGTGTTGCCGCGCTCCGCAACGATCGAGAGACCCTGGGTCTCCCCGGAGGTGGGCGCGTTGATCTTCAGCGGCGCGTTGCCCGACAGCGACAGCTCGCCTCCCTTCTCGCCGTCCGCCGCGCAGGCGCGCGGCGAGCCACCGGTGCCGCACGGGAAGTAGAGCGTCACCCCGGAGGTCGCGTCGATGGTGGCGTTGCCCGACACCGACAGCTTCCCGGTGATCGTGAACAGTCCTGGTCGCAGCTCGCAGTGGGAGTTGCCCGACATCGAGATCGAGCTGTAGCGGCCGGGCTCGAGCACGCAGTGCGTGTCGTTGCCGGAGAACGACTTCTTCCCGAAGTAGGTCGAGCCGCTGGTCCCGAACGGCATCGGCAGATGGGCCAGCGGATCGGGCAGCTCGGGTCGCCCGGTCGTCGGCGTCGGCACCACCGACGCGTTGCCGCTGCGCGACCACGACTGCTGGATCGACACAGCACCCCCGATCGCCTCGAGGTCGGCGTTGCCCGAGGTGGTGACCCGGCCGTTGAACGCCATCCCCGTGTTCGTCGTGGTGATCGATCCGTTGCCGGAGAACTGGTGGGTCCCCGTGCCCAGCACGCAGAGCCCGCACGGCGGCGCGGCCTCGACCGCTCCCCCGCTCGCCTCGGCGGTGGCCGAGATGTCGATCTCGTCCACGCCGACGACCCCCGCCAGCGACGCGGGGAGCTCATGCACCGGGAGGAGTACCCGCAGGCGCGACGCGTCCGGGCTGACGCTGATGCACGGCGTGCCGCCCACGACGACGTACGCCGCGGGACGGTCCGGGTCCGTGCAGGAGGCCCAGGCCACCTCGTTGTGCACGAACTCGTTGTGGGCGACGTAGGCCTTCACTGCGCCGACCGCCGCACCGACGTCGACCGTTCCCGAGGCGTGCAGGGCGCTCATCCCGGCGAGCGCAGCGGCGTCGGCGGCCGTCTGCGCCTGTCGCCGCATCTCGCGGGCGTGCCCGAGGTCCACCACGATCGCCGCGATCACGAAGAGGCCGGTGACCATCAGGGCGGTCATCAGCGCGACAGCCCCGGACTCGTCACGGCGGTTCCGACTCCGCGATGCCGACATCATCAGGCGCACCAGCTCGCCCAGTTGATGTCGGCCGGGGCGCCGGGCGTCGTGCCGGACGCCACGCCCGAGGAGTCCGCCACCTCGACCGCCATCCGCGCCTTGGCCCGGATCTGTCCACCGTTCGGCATCGGCAGCAGGCCGGTGACACCGGCGTCGGCGACGACCGCGCAGACCAGGAGGGGCTGCTGCGGCGCCCACGCCGGAGGAGCCACCACCCGCACGTACGTCGGACCGCCGACCGCCGCGACCTCGTCCTCGACCAGGTCGATCAGGCACCCGCTCTTCTCGATCGCCGACGACGTCGGCGCGCACGCCGTGGCCGCGTAGTTGTCCACCACCGCCATCCGGGCGGCCTCGCGGACACCGTGCCGAGTGCTGTTGGCGTCGTTGAACCACAGGCCGTAGTCGAGGATGCCGACCACGAGCATGAGGAAGATCGGCATCACGAGGCCGAACTCCACCACCGCCGCGCCGCGTGAATCCGTACGCCGAGTGGGAACCCCGGGTCGACGCGCCCGGTCCGGTCGTGCCGCCCTCCATCGCCATCCGGCCACGCCGAATCGCGGATCCGTCCGCATGTCGTCCTCCGAGATCGTCCGAGGACTACCCCATCGGCGGACGATGCCCCCGATTGCGGCGATATCGGGACAAACCGGTGTGAAACCGACCACCAGCCGCCCGGTGGCTCAGTGCTTCGGCGGCTCGAAGTCCTGCGCCGCCAACTCCTCGACATTGACGTCCTTGAAGGTCAGCACCTTGACGTTCTTGGCGAACCGCGCGGGGCGGTACATGTCCCACACCCACGCGTCGGTCATCGACACCTCGAAGAACACGTCGCCGGCCTCGGTGCGGGCCTTCACGTCGACGGCGTTGCAGAGGTAGAAGCGCCGGTCGGTCTCGACGACGTACTTGAAGATGCCGACGACGTCGCGGTACTCGCGGTAGAGCTTGAGCTCCATCTCGGCCTCGTACTTCTCGAGGTCCTCCGTGCTCATCGCCGTCTCCTCCGCGCCGTGTGTGGACGTGGCGAGGATAGCCGCGGCGCGGGCGGCGACCGGGAGGCGCTCCGCTCAGTCCCCGGCGACCGCGTCCTGGGTGACGGGCCGCGTCGCGGGGTGCTCCCGCGGACCCGGTACGGCGATGCGCGGCTCGAGCCGCGGCGACACGTCGATGGCGGCCTGTTCGTCCGTCTCCTCACCGGCTGCGCGGCGCACGTTGACGAAGCACCAGCGGTGGATCTCGCACGGACCGTGTTCGGCGAGCTCGGCAGTATGCAGCGGCGTGATGTAGCCCTTGTGCACGTCGAAGGAGTACGCCGGAAAGCGCGCGGCCTCCTCGGTCATGATCCGGTCCCGGGTCACCTTCGCGACCACCGACGCGGCGGCGATGCAGGCCGCGACCCGATCGCCCTTCCAGACCGCCAGGCCCGGCACTCCGAGCCCGTCGACGGGGAACCCGTCGGTCAGCACGTACGCCGGGCGCACCTCCAGCGCCGCGACCGCGCGGCGCAGGGCCTCGACGTTGGCGACGTGCATCCCGAGCCGGTCGCACTCGGCCGGCGGCACCACCACGACCGACCACGCCTCGGCGCGGCGGACGATCTGCGCGTAGCACCGCTCGCGGGCGGCCTCGGTCAGCAGCTTGGAGTCCGCCAGTCCGGGCACCTCCCCGCGGCGCCCCTCCGGCAGGACCACCGCGGCGGCGACCAGCGGACCGGCGCAGGCACCCCGCCCCGCCTCGTCGGCGCCGGCGACGGGAGTCAGCCCCGACCGCACGAGGGCGCGCTGGTAGCCGTAGAGCCCGGCGTCGCGGCGGATCGCCGTACCTCTCGGCAGAGCAGTCATCGCACACTCACCGCCCAGCAGCACTCACGACGGATCCGGGACGTCCTCGAACGTAGCCGGTCGCCGCAGGACCTTGGCGTTGCTCAGCGGCCACACCACGCTGAACACCTTGCCGACGACGTCCTCCACGGCCACCGTGCCGCCACCCGGGTCGCCGAGGTGGAGCCTGGAGTCGCCGGAGTTGGGCCGGTTGTCCCCCATCACCCACAGCCGGCCGGCCGGGACGTCGATGTTGAACTTCACCAACGACGGCTTCACCCCGGGGAAGAGGTAGTCCTCCTCCTCCAACGGCTGGCCGTTGACGACCAGCTTGCCCTTCTTGGTGCAGCAGCGGACGTTGTCGCCACCGACGCCGATCACGCGCTTCACCAGGTGGCCGCCGGTCGGGTAGAGCCCGATCATCTCCAGGCCCTTGGTGAGCACGTTGTCGGCCGTCCGCACCTCGCCCGGGTCCAACCAGCCCCCGGGGTCGGCGAACACGACGACGTCACCGCGCTCGGGCTCCCCGCCCCAATAGGAGACCTTCTGCACGAGGATCCGGTCGTTGGTGACCAGGGTGTCGCGCATCGACCCCGACGGGATGTAGAAGGCCTGGACGAAGAACGCCTTGATGACGATCGCCAGGGTGAGCGCGATGCCGAGCAGCAGGAGGCTCTCCTGCCACACCGGCATCGACCGGCGCTCCTTGCGGGAGGCCAGGCGCAGGCGGTCGCGCTCGGCCCTGCGGTCTGCCCGGCTCGGGAAGGGCTGGTCGCCGTGCGGCGGCCGCTCTTCGTCCGGGGTCGGCTCAGTCACGCGGAGAGCCTAGGCCCTCGTCGCGCCGGTCGCTCAGGCGCTCGGGGCGGTCTCGCGGCGCTCACGGATCTTGGCCGCCTTGCCGCGCAGGTTGCGCAGGTAGTACAGCTTCGACCGGCGCACGTCACCGCGGGTGACGACCTCGATCTGCTCGAAGATCGGCGAGTGCAGCGGGAAGGTCCGCTCGACACCCACGCCGAAGGAGACCTTACGGACGGTGAAGGTACGGCCAACGCCGGAACCCTGCACGCGGATCACGACGCCCTGGAACACCTGGATGCGCGACCGGGTGCCCTCGACGACCTTCACGTGCACCTTGACGGTGTCGCCGGCGCGGAAGTCCGGAAGGTCGGTACGGCGGGTCGACTCGGCGAGCGCGTCGATCGGGTTGGTAGCCATGATCACTCCTCACGGGCGCCACAGGTCACCCGCGGCATCGGTCTGGTGCGCGGTGGTCTGCCACAGCAGGGCGGCGTCTGCGGCGCTCCCCCTGTGGCAGGCGAGCCGCCGACCCCCGCTCGGGCGGGCGGTCGAGACGCGTGGACCAAGGGGGAAGTCTGCCACACCACCGGTCACGGCCGGAAATCCGGCGGGCGAGCTCAGCGCCGCGACCGGCGCCATTCCCGCGGGTCGATCCCGGCTCCGGGCACCGTCCGCTCGACACCGGCGGGGGCGCGACCGCGCGCCTGCCCCAGCAGCCAGGTCCCGAGACCCCGATCGGCCAGGTCCGGCGCCACCAGCAGCCGGTCGATCACGTACGCCGAGCCGCGGACCCGGGCCCGCACCGACGCGACCAGACGACCGTCCGCACGGACGACGTACGTGCCGCCGGCGGCCACCTCCTCCCGCAGCGCCGCCAGCGACTCCGCAGCGACGTCCCCGCCGCTCGCCGCACCGCAGGCCAGGAGCAGGGTCCACAGCTCCCCGGCGTCGGCCGGCACCGCCGTACGTAGCTCGAGGGCGCCCAGATCCTCGACCGGCACGGCGTGCACCGCCGGGAGCAGGTCGGGGCGCCGGGCAGCGGTGCGGGCGAGCGCCTGCTCGCGGCGCCACCGGGCGATGCGCGCATGGTCGCCGCTGCGCAGCACCTCCGGCACCTCGCGCCCGCGCCAGACCTGCGGCTTGGTGTAGGTCGGGTACTCCAGCAGGCCGTCGGAGTGCGACTCCTCCACCAGCGACTCGGGGTTGCCCATGAACCCCGGCAGCAGGCGTACGACGGCCTCGGTCACCGCCAGCGCGGCGACCTCGCCCCCGTTGAGCACGTAGTCGCCCAGCGAGACCTCCCGGACGCGAGCGCGATCGGCCGCCTCGTCGAGCACGCGCTGGTCGATCCCCTCGTACCGCCCGCAGGCGAAGACCAGGTGCCGCTCCCCTGCGAGCTCCTCGGCCACGCGCTGGGTGAACCGCTCGCCCGAGGGCGTCGGGACGACCAGCACCGCGTCGCCGTCGGCCGGCAGGCAGTGGTCGAGCGCCTCGCCCCACGGCTCGGGCCGCATGACCATGCCGGCGCCTCCGCCGTACGGGGTGTCGTCGACGGTGCGGTGCCGGTCGGTGGTCCAGCGCCGCAGGTCGTGGACCTCGACCTCGAGCAGGCCCGACTCCTGCGCCTTGCCGGGCAGCGACAGCTCCAGCGGCGTCAGGTAGTCGGGGAAGATGGTGACGACGTCGATGCGCATCCGCGGGCCGGTCGAGGTGTCCGACCCCTCGGGGCTCACGACTCCCCCGCGTCGGGGTCGAGCAGACCCGGACGGTCGGCCACCACGAGGAAGCCCCCGGCGACGTCGACGGTCGGCACGAGCGCCCGGACGAACGGCACCAGCACCTCGCCGGTCTCGGTGCGCACGGCGAGCAGGTCCTGCGCAGCGCCGTGGATCACCTCGACGACGGTGCCGGCGACCTCACCGTCGGGGGTACGGACCGCCAACCCCTCGAGCTGGTGGTCGTAGAACTCCTCGGGGTCCGCGGGCGTCTCCGCCGGGTCGAGGGTGACGGTCAGCAGCATCCCGCGCAGCAGCTCGGCGCGGGTGCGGTCGGTGAGCCCGGCGAAGGTGACCAGGAGCCGGCTCTGGTGCCAGCGGGTGCGCTCGACCTCGAGCGAGGCGGGGCACTCCGCGGGTCGCTGCGCGCCGCGGGGCGGGGTCACCTCCACCCGGGCGCCGACGGCGAAGCGCTCCTCGGGGGCGTCGGTGCGGACGTCGACGGCGACCTCGCCGCGGACGCCGTGGGCACGTCCCACCCGCCCGACGACCACCACGGGCCGCTCGGCTGCTCGACTCATCAGGCGATTCCTCTCAGAGCGCGACAGAGCGGGGAGACCCTCGGTCTCCCCGCTCTGTCGATGGTGCCAGTCGGTGCGCTCAGCGGCGACGGTCGACGTCGACGAAGTCGACGCGGGCACCGCCGCGGCCGGCCAGCGCGCCGATCACGGTGCGGAAGGCGGTCGCCGTACGCCCGTTGCGGCCGATGACCTTGCCGAGGTCGTCGGGGTGCACCCGGACCTCGAGCACGGAGCCGCGCCGCAGCTGCTTGTCACGGACGTCGACGTCGTCGGGGTGGTCGACGACGCCACGCACCAGGTGCTCGAGCGCATCGGCGAGCATGATCAGCCCTCGGTGCTCTCGGCCTCGGCCGGAGCGTCCTCAGCGGGGGCCTCGGCGGGGGTCTCGGTGGCCTCGGCCGCCGGCTCCTCGTCCTTCTTGGCCTTCTTGGTGACGGCCTCGCGAGCTGGGGCGTCGGACGCCTTGAGCGCCTCGTTGAAGATCTCGGCCTTGTCGCGCTTGGGCTCGGCCACCTTGAGGCTGCCCTCGGTGCCCGACTCACCCTTGAACTTCTGCCAGTCGCCGGTGATCTTCAGCAGGGCCGCGACGGCCTCGGACGGCTGCGCGCCGACGCCGAGCCAGTACTGCGCCCGGTCGGAGACGACGTCGATGACCGACGGCTCCTCCTTGGGGTGGTACTTGCCGATCTCCTCGATGACCTTGCCGTCCCGCTTCTTGCGGGAGTCGACGACAACGACGCGGTAGTACGGCGCACGGACCTTGCCCATGCGCTTAAGACGGATCTTGACGGCCACGGGTGTGGTGTCTCCTCGATGCTGGATGGAAGTCGAGCGGGCCGCTCCCTGTGGGGCAAGGGCGACGCCGGCTCTGCGGGCACATCACGTGCGGGTGAGAGGGTCCACACGCGACGAGACTCAGCGCGCCATTGTGCCAGAGGCAGCGCGCGGGGTGGAAATCGGGACGGGACGCGACTCCGCTCGACCGACGATGTCGATCAGGACGGGCCGCCCGCGGCCAACAGCGCGTCGCGCTCGGCCCGCCGCGCCTGCTGCTCGTCGGGGTCGGGCACGGGGACGGCGGCCACCAGCCGCTGGGTGTAGGCCTCGCGCGGGTGGTGGGCGACCTGGGCGGCGGGGCCGATCTCGACCAGCTTGCCGTGGTGGAGCACCGCGATCCGCGCGGCCAGCATCTCCACGACCGCGAGGTCGTGGCTGATGAACAGGCAGCCGAACCCGTGCTCGCGCTGGAGCTCCTGGAAGAGGTCGAGCACGCGGGCCTGCACCGAGACGTCGAGTGCCGAGGTGGGCTCGTCGGCCACCAGCAGCTCGGGCTCGAGGGCGAGCGCCCGGGCGATGCCCACGCGCTGGCGCTGACCGCCGGAGAGCTCGTGCGGGTAGCGGTTGCGCATCGCCCGCGACAGGTGCACCTGGTCGAGGAGCTCCTCGACCCGCCGGGAGAGCTCGGCCCCCTTGAGGTTGGCGTGCAGCTGCAGCGGCTCCCCGATCGACTCACCGATCGGGAAACGCGGGTTGAGCGAGGATCCGGGGTCCTGGAACACGATGCCGACCTTGCGGCGCAGCGGCTTGAGGTCCTTGGGCTTCACCCCGGCCATCTCCACACCCGCCACCTTCAGCGAGCCGGAGTGGATCGGCAGCAGCCCGACGGCCGCGCGCCCGATGGTCGTCTTGCCCGAGCCGGACTCCCCCACGAGTCCGACGATCTCGCCCTTGCCGACCGAGAAGCTCACGTCGTCGATCGCCCGGAAGACCGGCTGGGAGCCGCGCTTGGGGTACTCCAGCACCAGGTTGGTCAGCTCGAGCACCGACTCGACCGCAGCCCCCGGGGCGGCGGCCTCCTGGGGCGTGGCCGCCGGGGCGGGCGTTCCGGAGGCTGCGGTCTCGGGGCTGTGGGTGCCGAAGTGCGGCACCGCAGCGAGCAGCTGCTGGGTGTAGGGGTGCTGCGGGTCGTTGAAGATCTGCCGGGTCGGTCCCTGCTCGACGATGCGGCCGTCCTTCATCACCAGCACCCGGTCGGCCATGTCGGCCACCACGCCCATGTCGTGGGTGATCAGGACGATGCCGGAGTCGAAGCGGTCCTTGAGGTCGCGGATCAGCTTCAGGATCTCGGCCTGCACCGTCACATCGAGGGCGGTGGTCGGCTCGTCGGCGATCAGCAGGGTCGGGTCACACGCCAGCGACTGGGCGATCATCGCCCGCTGGCGCTGACCGCCGGAGAGCTGGTGGGGGAAGTTGTCGAAGCGGCGCTCGGGCTCGGGCATCTCGACCAGCCGCAACAGCTCCAGCGCCCGCTCGCGCGCCTGGCTGGGCGAGAGCGGCAGGTGGGAGCGGAGCATCTCCACGATCTGGAAGCCGATCGTGTAGACCGGGTTCAGCGCGGTCATCGGCTCCTGGAAGATCACCGAGATCTCCTGGCCGCGGATCCGGCGCGCCGCCGCGCCGCGGAGGTTGAGGATCTCCTTGCCCCGCAGCTTGGCGCTGCCGGTGGCCCGGCCGTTGGACGGCAGCAGGCCCAGCAGCGACATCGACGACTGGGTCTTGCCCGACCCGGACTCGCCCACGATCGCGAGCACCTCGCCGGGGTAGACCTCGTAGCTGACCTCGGACGCGGCGGCGTACCACTCCCCGTCGACGTAGAACGACACCGAGAGGTCCTTGACCTCGAGCACGGGCTCACGGGTCGTGCCGGGGCTGGTGCGGGGCTTCGACTCGGGCGTGGTCACAGGACACCTTCCAGGTCTGTCAGAGTGTGGCCATGGCGTTCGAGCAGACCTACCGTTCGGCCTGGTCGCGCTTCCTGGCGTTCGCGGCGGTCGGACTGGCGATCGCCTTCGGGGTCTCGCTGCTGCTGGCCCGGGATGCGGGCACGACGCTGCGCTGGGCTCCCGCACTGCTGTTGCTCGGCATCGGCGGCTGGCTGGCGTACGGCCGCCCCGAGGTGCGGGTCGACGACGACGGCGTCACCCTGCAGAACGTGCTGCGCCGCATCGTGGTGCCGTGGGCCGCGCTCGCCGAGGTCGACAGCAGGTACGGCCTGCGGCTCGAGACGACCGACGGTCAGCGCTGGAGCGCCTGGGCGGTGCCCGCCCCGGTCGGCCTGCAGCGGGCGCGCGGTGAGGAGACCGAGGCGGCGCTCCTGGTGCGCCAGCGCTGGGAGCAGCTGCGCGGCCAGGGCGCCATCACCGCCGGTTCGGACGCGCGCGTGCGGGTCGAGCCGGACCCCTACGCGCTCACCGTGATCGGTGTGCTGGCCGTGGCGACGCCGCTCAGCGCCCTGCTGGTGCGCTGAGCCGGCCCGCGCCGCCCGGGGCGGTCGCGCGGGGCGTACGGCGGGTGCCTGGGTGGGGGCGGTCACGCTCACGCGTCCTTCTTCTCGGCGCGCAGCGAGCGCTCCATCTCCCGCTGGGAGGGGACCTTCTTCTGCCGCGGGTCGAAGGCGTCGCGGATGCCGTCGCCGATGAAGTTGATCGACAGGGCGATCGCGATGATGAAGATGCCGGGCCACCAGAACAGCCACGGGCGGGTGCTGAAGGCCGACTGGTACTCCGAGATCATCCGGCCCAGGGACACATCGGGGGCCCGGACGCCGAACCCGAGGAAGCTCAGGGCCGCCTCCAGGAGCACCGCGGCCGCCATCAGCAGCGTGATGTTGACGATGATCACGCCCATGGCGTTGGGGATCATGTGCTTGCGGATGATCCGGAAGTTGCTCGCGCCCGCGACCCGTGCGGCGTCGACGAACTCGCGCTCCCGCAGCGAGAGGAAGTCACCGCGGACCAGGCGCGCCAGTCCGGTCCAGGTGATCAGACCGAGCACCAGGGCCAGGACGAACACGCCGCCCGCGCCGGCCATCTTGCCCAGCACCGCGCCGATGACCAGCACGGGGAAGGTGATCACCAGGTCGGTGAACCGCATCAGGGCCTGGTCGATCCAGCCGCGGAAGAAGCCCGCCGCGGCACCGACGGCGACGCCGATGATGCCGGCGACGAAGCCGATGATGATCATCACCTGCAGCGAGGTCTGCACCCCGAGCATCGTGCGCGCGAAGATGTCACGGCCGATCTCGTCCTGCCCGAACGGTGCGTCGCCCCAGGCCAGCCCGTCGCCGCCGAGCCAGCTGGGCAGGCTCAGGGTCGGCCGGCCACCGGGGTTGATCACGGCGTTGGTGGCGTTGGGGTCCCACTTCCACCAACCGGGGATGGGCCCGTAGCCGATCGAGGTGACCGACAGCAGCAGGATCAGCAACAGCGCGGTGGTGCCGACGATGGCGCCGCGGTGCCGGACGAACTTGCGCAGGACGATCCGGCCCTGCGAGAGGCCCTCGACGTCCTTGAGCTCGATCGCGTTCTCGATCGACTCCTCCGGCGGGACGCTGCTGGGCGGCGTGGGCGTGGTCATGCCCGGATCCCTTCTGCGAGGCGGCTGGAGGCGAGGTGGCCGGGGACGAGGTGGCCGGGGACGAGGTGGCCGGCGGCTCGGCGGGCCTGTGGGCTCATCATGCGTTCACCCGGATCCGCGGGTCGAGCACGGCGTACACCAGGTCGGCGACGAAGTTCGCGATCACCGCCAGCACCGCGACGATCAGCAGGTAGGCCATGACTGGGTCGATGATGTTGTGGCCCAGCGAGTCGACGAACAACTTGCCCATGCCG
>JAJUGK010000052.1 GCA_029268205.1 Nocardioidaceae bacterium | reverse complement strand
GGCGAGCGCACCACCACCGGCATCGCCCGCCGCGGCCAGCGACTGTGGGTCTACGGCCGCCGCGACCAGCCGTGCGGGCGGTGCGGCACGAAGGTCCTGCGGGCCGAGGACGGGGAGCCGGGCCGCGAGCGGTCGACGTACTGGTGTCCGGGGTGCCAGGCGGGGTGAGACCGGGCGGGCCTATACCTGCAGCCGGTTGACCGTGCGGGTGATGTTCTCGCCGTCCTTCTCGAGGAACACGATGTCGCCGTACTCCAGCTCCACCCAGTCGTCGGCGTTCTCGGTCAGCGGCTCGGAGGCGAAGATCGCCGAGGTCGCCTCCTCGAGGGTGCACTGTTCGAACTCGTAGGTGCCGCGGTCCTGGAAGTCGCGACCCAGCAGCATGTACATCGGCTCGAGCAGCATGCCCAGCGCGAAGTCCTCGGTGCCGGGCTCGGCCTTCCGCAGCTCCCTCCAGTCGCCGACGGGAGCGGTCTCGCCCTGGTGGCCAGCGCCGACGTTGACCCCGACGATCCGGTTCGGGGAGACCAGCGCCAGCTTCAGCTTGGTGAGGGCGACGTAGTCGAGTGCCTTCATCGCCTGCACGATGAGGGTCAGCATCTCCTCGAAGGCGCGCTGCACCTCCTGGTTGCTGTCGCCCTCGAGCAGCGACAGCAGCAGCACGTAGAGGAACTCCGTGTCGGTGGTGCCGCTCATCTGCTCGAGGTACTCGTCCTTGCAGTGCTGGAGCAACTCGCGCTGGAGGATCTTCCAGTGGGGCAGCTCGCCGTTCTGCGCGATCAGCCACCGGGTCCCCTTGTAGGCGAAGGGATGGCAGTTCTCGTCGGCGAGCACCGCCTCCTCGTTGGCGTCGCCCGCGCGGACGTGCGCGAGCATCGTGTTGGCCCGCAGATGGGGCACGATCTTGGTGACGTTGTCGTCGTAGAAGGCTGCCATGGGCCGGTGATAGACGAACGGCTTGTCGGGGTTGAGGAAGTGCTCGCTCCACGCTCCGAACCCCCAGCCGGCCAGCTGCAGCTGCGGGTGCCGCTCCGGGTCGAGCGTCTGGTTGATCAGACTGTTCTCCGGCTTCAGGAGCAGATTCTCCAGCGGGATCTCAGGTCCGATGTAGGCGAGCACGCGGCACACAGGTGTCCTCCGTCGACGGGGGCGGGTGGTCGGGGTCGGTCATCGCACTCCCGGGACCGCGTGGAGGGACGGCGCTGTCGGCGGGCGTTGCGATACTCGACGTTGTGTCCAGACCGCCGCGCATCGAACCCTCCGGCGACGTCGTCGCACGGATCGCAGCCATCGCCCTGGCGTTGCCGGAGGCGCACGAGGAGGACGCCTGGACCGGCGTACGGTGGCGGATCCGCGCCAAGACCTTTGCCCACGTCCTGGTCTCCCAGGAGGGCTACACCTCGGCGTACCGCGAGATGACCGGTGTCGCCGAGCCCACCACTGTGCTGACCTTCAGGTCATCTGGCGACGAACTCCTGGCGCTCACCCAGGCCGGGCCGCCGTTCTACCAACCACCGTGGTCACCGACCGTCGTGGGCATGGTGATCGACGACGACACCGACTGGGACGAGGTCGCCGAGCTCGTGACCGAGAGCTATCGATTCTGCGCGCCGCAGAAGCTGCGGAGGTTGCTGGACCGGTGAGCGGCTACCGGCCCCGGTTGCGCGGGTGGTTGCGGGCCCGTCGCTCATTGCCGTGGCGGTAGTTGCCGGTCAGTCGCGCCATGAGTTCCTGCTCGTCCCCGGCCTCGACGTCCTGCAGGAACTCGGCAGCACGGCGACCGCGGAGCGTCGTGGCCAAACGCCCGTGATGACTGATGACGACATCGCTCCCGCGCATGGCGTAGGTGAAACCGGTGGGTCCGGGCATGACCCGACGCTAGGCGAGCGAGCAACCCCGCGCATCCGGTTAATCGCTGGGATGCTCGGGTGCCGCCGCCATCCGCGCCGCTAAGCGCCCGCGCCTTCCGGGCTCAACAGGGCGAGGTCGCGGCGTACGTAGCGCAGATGCGCCCACTCCTCCTCGAGGATCACCCGGATGCAGTCGCCGACGGTCGGCCGCCAGTCGTCTCCGCCGCCCCATGGGTTGGCCCGTTCCTCGGCGAGCAGCTCCGGCGTCGCGGAGGCAAGGAAGTCGGTGACCAGCTGCTGGCGCTCGGCACGCACCGCGACGATCTCGTCGAAGGTCGGTGTGTCCTTGCGGAAGATCGACATGTCGAAGCCCATCTCACCGGCGCCGGTGAAGATCAGTCCGATCTCGTGGAAGGGCTGCTCGATGCCGAGGACGCCGCCGCGCAGCCAGGCATCGGTCGCCAGGATCAGGTGTCGCAGCGTCTCGGCGAGGGACCACTCGTCCTCGACGTGGGCGTCGCGCAGCTCGGCCGGCGTGCTGTCCACGGTCTCCTGCCACGCCGCCTGAACCGCGATCCATCCTTCTCGGAGCCCCTCCGGCGTCTCCGCCTTCTGCAGCTCACGACCCGGGAACTGCCGGTTGAGCTCGGCGTCGACCAGAGGAACCACGTCGACGCCGTTGACGATCAGCGTGCCGAAGAACAGGTCGTGACTGTCGATGTCGAGCCCGTCGCAGTCGACAGCGCGCATCGTCACGCCGCTGACGTCGGAGAACCGCAGCCTCGCGCCCCTGAAGCTCGTCTTCACGAAGGTTGCGCCTTCGAACTCCTTGGTGCCTGTGTGGTCGGCCATCGCATCATCATGCGCCTGCGGCACAGGATCGGGGAGGGTTTGGCGCACCAGATGCGTCAAACACTCCCCACTGCTGTCCGAAGAAGGTGACTCCTGCCAGCACGGAGCGGCCCAGCAGCTTGAGCGCAGACAGCGGGCGGATGTGGTGCCACCTGCTGACACCAGATCCACCCGCTGTCCGTGCTGAGCTCAGACGACGGCGCGGATCAGATACTGCACCTGCACCTCGTGGTTGGGGGCGACGCCGTACTCCCGGTCGAGCTCGAGGATGCGCTGCAGCGGGGTGAGGGTGACCTCGGAGAAGCCAGCGGCGCGGACGCGCTCGACGATCGGGTCCATGGAGCGTGCTTCGGCGAGCGGGAGGGCGGCGCGGACGGCGTCGTCGTACTTCGCCCGGAAGTCCTCGGTCGTGTCGGCGGCGAGGCCCTCGGGGAACCAGTTGCTGTCGATCGCGACCAGCACTCCCCCGGGCTTGAGCAACCGGCGCCAGTTGGCCAGGGCGGTGTCGGGCTCGCGCAGGGTCCACAGCACGTAGCGGTTGGTGATCGCGTCGAAGCTGCCGGGCGCGAAGTCGGGCGCGACGGCGTCGGCGCGCAGCACCTCGGGCACCCGCTCGCCCTGCGCCGACAGCTCGGCGGCCCGGGCGCGCGCGACCTCGAGCATGCCCTCGGCGAGGTCGGTGGCGGTGACGTCGTAGCCGAGCGAGGCGAGCAGGAACGCGACGTACCCGCTGCCGCTGCCGACGTCGAGCACCTTCGCGGGCGCAGCCGGCAACGCCTCGGTCAGCACCTCGCCCCACGCGGCGCGGTCGAGCGCGAGGCGCTCGGGGCGCTGCTGGTAGGCGTCGTACTCCGGGGCGCGGCCCGACCAGTACGCATCGAGGTTGGCCTGGACGTCGGAGGTGGTGTCAGACGAGGTGCTCATGGGGCTCTCCGTGGGACTCGTGGGCGGGGTGGAAGGCCAGGTGGGGGACGCCGTCGACGTCGAGGCGGTGGGTGCCGATGCCGTAGACCGGCTCGATCACCTCGGGGACGAGCACCTCGTCGGGCACGCCGTACGCCGCCACGCGGCCGCCGTCGAGCACCAGCAGGGTGTCGCAGTAGCGCGCCGCGAGATTGAGGTCGTGCAGTACGACCACCGCGGCCACCTCGGAGCCGACCGCGAGGTCGCGGACGAGGCCCAGCACCTCGTGCTGATAGCGGATGTCGAGGTGGTTGGTCGGCTCGTCGAGCAGCAGCGTGCCTGCACCCTGCGCCAGCGCCCGGGCGATGAGCACCCGCTGGCGCTCGCCGCCGGAGAGGGTCGCCAGCTCGCGACGGGCCAGGCCGAGCGCCCCGACCCGACGCAGCGCGTCCTCGACGATCGCGATGTCCTCCGCCCCGGCGCGCTGGAAGGGACCCAGGTGCGGGGTGCGGCCGAGCATCACGATCTCCGCGGCGCTGAGCGGGGTGTCGGCGACGCCCTCGTCCTGCGCGACCAGCGCGAGCAGCCGGGCCAGGATGCGCGGGGAGGCGCGGGTGACGTCGAGGTCCCCGAGATGGACGCTCCCGCGCTCGGGCGTCCGCTCACCCGACAGCATCCGCAGCAGGGTGGTCTTGCCGCTGCCGTTGGGTCCGGCGACCCCGAGCACATGGCCGGCGGGCACCTCGAGACCGACGTCGTCGACCACGACGCGGCTGTCGTACGACAGCCGCAGCCCGGTGGCGCGGAGGCGGGGTGCCGTCACGACATCGCCCCCACCGCGTCGACGATCCGGCGCAACCCCTCGATCGTCAGCGGCGTCGCCGGCTCGGTGTAGTTGAACAGCTGGGTGACCAGCCGCCCCTCGCGTACGGCGCTCAGGTCGTCGGCACCCGGCAGCGAGGTCACGGCCCGCTCGACCGCCGCCGGGTCGCCGTCGCTGTGCAGCAGGATCAGCACGTCCGGGTCGCGCCCGAGCAGCTCCTCGACACCGACCTCGAAGACCCGCTGGTCGACGTCGTCGAAGACGTTCGCCAAACCCGCCGACTCCAGCTGCGGGTGGGCCATGCTGTGGGTGCCGTAGGCGTAGGTCACTCCCCCGCCGACGGTCGGGTAGAGCACCGCGGCGGTCCGGATGTCGCCCGCCGGCTCGGCAACGGTGAGGCTCTCCACCTCGGCCTCGAGCTCCCGGGCGAGGTCGTCGGCGAGCTCACGCCGGTCGAACACCTCGCCGTACATCCGCATCTGGTCGTAGATGTCGGACCAGGCCGGCTCCCGGTCCCATTCCGGGCACAGTTGCGGCTCCTCCAGCATCGGGATCCCGACGGCGTCCAGGGCCTGCCGGCCGAGGTTGTCGATGTGACCGAACACCAGGTCGGGCTCCTGGGCGAGCACGGCCTCCTTGGAGATCTGCAGGTGGCCGGAGGCGTCGGTGCGGTCGGTGAGCAGGTCGATCGCTGCCAGCGCGTCCAGGGTGTCGGCGTCGTAGTAGTCGGGCGGGTACTCCCCCGCGCGGGCCACGACCCGGTCGAGCAACCCGAGGGCATCGAGGTAGGTCACCGACGCGCTCTTGAGCAGCACGATCCGCTCGGGCGCGCGGTCGAAGGTCACCTCCGCGCCGCAGTTCTCCACCGTGACCGGGTAGTTGCCCTCGGCCGCGTCCTGCTGCTGCCCCGGCTCACCGCAGGCGGCCAGCAACCAGGCTCCACCCACGGCGAGCGACAACAGCGGGACGAGACGCCGGAGCCGACGGTGCGACACGGGGATTCCTCTCACGGGTCAGCCGGTCGTCGAGGCGTGCAGACGACGGACGAGGATCAGCAGGAACGGCGCGCCCACCAGCGAGGTGATGATCCCGATCGGGATCTCCTGTGGCGCGAGCAGCGTGCGGGCGACGATGTCGGCCCAGACCAGCAGGATCGCGCCCATCAGCGCGGCGACCGGGACGACGTACGCGTGCCGGGCGCCCACGGCCCGGCGCGCCAGGTGCGGGACGACGAGACCGACGAACCCGATGCTCCCGGCCGCGGCGACGACCACGCCGATGCACAACGAGACCAGCACCAGCAGTCGGGTGCGGGCGGCGGCCGCCGAGGTGCCCAGCGCCCGGGCCGTCGCGTCGCCGATCATCAGCAGGTCGAGCTGGCGCGACCCGAGCAGCAGCAGGACGACGGTGGCGCCAACGACCACCAGCACGACCACGAGCGGCGAGCCCCACTGCGCCAGCCCCAGTGAGCCGAGCAGCCAGAACAGCACCGAGCGCGCACCCTCGGCCGAGCCGGAGGCGAAGATCAGGAAGCTGGTGGTGGCATAGAGCGCATACCCGACGACCACCCCGGCCAGCAGCAGGCGTACGGCGGTCACGTGCCCGCCGCTGCGGGCGATGCCGTAGACCAGCGCCGAGGCGGCCATCGCCCCGAGGAAGGCGCTCACCGACAGCGCGTGCTGCCCGAGCCCGGCGGCGAAGCCGAAGAGGATCGCCGCGGCCGCGCCGCTGGAGGCCCCGGAGTTGATGCCGAGCAGGTAGGGGTCGGCGAGCACGTTGCGGACCATCGCCTGCAGGGCGACCCCGCAGACCGCGAGCCCGGCTCCGACGGCGATGCCGAGCAGGACCCGCGGCAGCCGTACCTGCCACACGATCGCATCGGACGACGGCGCCCAGGTCACCTCCACCGGCAGTCCGGCCCGGTCGGCGAGTACGCCGGCGACGACGCCCGGCGCCAGTCGCACCGAGCCCCACGCCACGCCGAGCAGGGTCGAGCCGACCAGCAGCACGAGCAGGGCACCGGTCCACAGCGCGAACCGGCGACGCCGCGCCCCGATCCCGAGCAGGTCGGTCACCGGCGGAGCGGCCGGGTGCGCCGGGTCGGCGGCACGACGCACCGCGTCGGTCGTCGCCATCGTCCCTCCGGCCCCACGCGCCGGCGACGCGTGACCTCGTTATCGCCAAGTCTTTGCAATAACGTAGTGCATCCGGGCAGGTCCGATCACCTCGGGCCGCCTCGGCTGCGCCCCGGGGCGCAGCTGAGCCCGGACCGGGCTGACGGGAAGAACCGGCGCTCAGGCAGCGGCGACGACGTCGCCGTCGTCGGTCACCGGCGGCACGCTCTCGCCCACGGCCCCGGCGACCTCGTCGACGACGAGGCCCAGGGCGATCTCCTCCAGCGCGACCGCATCGCTGACCCGGCTCAGCACGGCCGACAGCGGGATGTCGAGGGCGGCGCACAGGGAGCCGAGCAGCTCGGAGGAGGCCTCCTTCTGCCCGCGCTCGATCTCGGAGATGTAGCCGAGGCTGACACGCGCCGCGGCGGACACCTCGCGCAGGGTCATCCCCCGGCGCATGCGCTCGGAGCGGAGCACTTCTCCGAGCAGGCGACGGAAAAGGATCACGAGCCGCTCCTTCCGTTCGGGGGGTGAGGTGCCTCCAGCGTAGCGAGCCGGTCAGACATCGGGTGGGGCGACCGCTTCGAGAGCCGCGGTGAGCACGGCGCGGACGGTGCCGTAGCGGATCTCGTCGCGCTCACCGTCGAGGTCGAGTTGCTCCACGTGGGCGCCGTCGGGGGTCACCACGGCGATGTGGACCCGGCCCACGGGCTTGTCCTCCTGCCGGGTCGGCCCCGCGACGCCGGTGGTGGCCAGCCCGACGTCGACGCCGAGCACACGGCGTACGCCCTCGGCCATCTCCCGCGCGCACTCGTCGGAGACCACGCCGCACTCGTCGACGGTCTCCTGGGAGACGCCGAGCACGTCGACCTTCACCTCACTGGCATAGGACACGATCCCCCCGTGGACCGCCGAGCTGGAGCCCGGCATCTCGGTGAGGACCGCGGTCAGCGCACCGCCGGTGAGGGACTCGGCGCAGCCGATGCTCCACTCCCGGAAGGCGAGTGCGGCCAGCACCCCGGCGGCGATCGACGTGCCGCGATCGAGCTCTGCCTCGGCGTCGTCGGTCATGGGCGGTCAGTCCTGACGGGAGCGCCGATCGGCGCGCTGGGCGTGGGCGTCACGGAAGAACTCATACCCACTGGTCAGCGTGAGAAGCACGGCCGCGGCCATGAAGGCCGCCGCGACCCACCACAGCACCTCGCCGGGCACGTCGAGCGCCCCGTCGAGCTCGCGCAGGGGCAGCACGAACGCCCCGAGTGCGAGGGCCTGCAGGGTGGTCTTGATCTTGCCGCTCTGGTTGGCCGGCATGACGACGTCCCTCATCACCGACAACCGCAGCGCGGTGACGCTCCACTCGCGCAGCAGCACGAGCACCGTCACCCACCACCACAGCGCGCCGATGATCGACAGGCCGATGAAGGCCATGCCGGTGATCGCCTTGTCGGCGATCGGGTCGGCGATCTTGCCGAAGTCGGTGACCAGGTCGTGCTTGCGGGCCAGGTCGCCGTCGATCTTGTCGGTCACCATCGCGACCGCGAAGATCACGAACGCCACCACCCGCCAGCCCTCGGACGCGCCGCCGTCGTGCAGCAGCGCCCAGCCGAAGAGCGGGACGAGCAGGATCCGCAGCGTGGTCAGTGCGTTGGGGACGTTCCAGTTGCTGCCGCGGCGCCCCACGGGCGTACGCTCCCCGGCGCCGCCACGGGACGACCCGTGGGGAGGGACATCGGCGCTCATCGGTGCTCCTTCGCTCCCGGGTCCGCGGACCCGCTGCCGGTCACTGGCCTGATGATGGACCCGATCCGGGGCCCCCTGACGGGCCCGCTCACGGGTTGGCCACCTGCGCGACCAGGTCGATCCCCTCGGTGGCCACGACCGTCGCGGTCACGAGGTCGCCCACCGCGACGTCGGCGAGGGGGCCGCCGGTCGCGTCGACCAGTGCGGTCGTTCCGTCGACCTCGGGCCCCTGGTGGGCCGCACGGCCCTCGGGCAGCTCGTCGGGATCGACGCTCTCGACGAGCACCTCGACGGTCTCGCCGATGCGGTCCTCGGCCCGCTGCGCGGTCAGCTCCTCGACCAGGGCCGTGACGTGGGCGACGCGGGCGGCGATCTCGTCGGCGTCGAGCTTGCCGTCGTACGACGCGGCCTCGGTGCCGTCCTCGTCGGAGTAGCCGAACACCCCGACGACGTCGAGCCGGCCGGCCTCGAGGAAGTCGCACAGCGTCTCGAGGTCCTCCTCCGTCTCGCCCGGGAACCCGACGATGACATTGGAGCGGACCCCGGCCTCGGGGGCGTGGGCGCGGACCTGGTCGAGCAGACCCAGGAAGGACTCGGGGTCGCCGAAGCGCCGCATCCGGCGCAGGACGGGACCGGAGGCGTGCTGGAAGGAGAGGTCGAAGTACGGCGCCACACCGGGCGTGCCCGCGATGGCCGCCACCAGCCCCGGACGGGTCTCGGCCGGCTGGAGGTAGGACACCCGCACCCGGTCGATGCCGTCGACCGCTGCCAGCTCCGGCAGCAGCGTCTCGAGCAGCCGCAGGTCGCCGAGGTCCTTGCCGTACGACGTGGAGTTCTCGCTGACGAGGAAGACCTCGCGCACGCCCTGCTCGGCGAGCCAGCGGGCCTCCCCCAGCACGTCGGAGGGCCGGCGGGACACGAACGACCCCCGGAAGCTCGGGATCGCGCAGAAGGAGCACCGACGGTCGCACCCGCTGGCCAGCTTCAGCGGAGCCACCGGGCCGCCGTCGAGCCGACGGCGCACGGCGCGGGGGCCCGACGCCGGTGCGGACCCGACGGGCAGGTCGGGAGCGATGACCGTGTGGCCGGGGACGACCGCGGCGGCCTCGGACCGGGCACTCGGGGAGATCGGCAGCAGCTTGCGCCGGTCGCCGGGGGTGTGCGGGTGCAGCTTCTCCCCGGCGAGCACCGAGCGGAGCCGGTCGGCGATGTCGGGGTAGTCGTCGAAGCCCAGCACCGCGTCGGCCACGGGCAGCGACTCCGCGAGGTCCTTGCCGTACCGCTCCGAGAGACACCCCACCGCGACGACGGCCTGCGCGCGGCCGGTCTGCTTGAGGTCGGCGGCCTCGAGCAGGGTGTCGACGGAGTCCTTCTTGGCCTGCTCGACGAAGCCGCAGGTGTTGACCACGACGGTGTCGGCCTCGGCAGGCTCGTCGACCAGCCGGAAACCCTCGGCCTCGAGCCGGCCGGCGAGCTCCTCGGAGTCGACCTCGTTGCGGGCACAGCCCAGGGTCACCATCGCGACCGTGACCGGCTCGGCGGACAGGTCGCCCGCTGCCGCGGAGGCGGGTGTGGTCGCGGTCACGGGTGCAGAAGTCATATCCGCCCGAGGATAGCCCTCATGGGGGCGTTCAGCCTCCCGCGGTGCGCGTGCGGCCGTCCCCGAACCCGCCGTCGCGCGCGTCGAGCGCCGCGGTCACCCGGCCGCCGGCTGCGGCATCCATGAACTCCCGGAACGCCGTGGTGCCGGTGGCGACGACGCACGCCTCGGTGCCGGCCCGGACCGCGGCGTGCATCCCCATCGCCTGCATCGCCCGATGGACGGTGCGCTTGTTGATCTGCACGATCTCGGCGGGGATCGCTGTGATCCGGCGCGCCTGGCGCAGGACGTACGTCTCGAGATCGGCCGCCGGCAGGGCCCGGTTCGCCAGGCCGGCGGCCACCGCCTCCTCGCCTGTGAGCACGTCGCCGGTCAGCACCGCCTCCATCGCGCGCCGCATCCCCATCAGCCAGGGGTGGTATTGCAGGTCCGGCACCCCGAACCGCACGGCGGGGTAGCCGATCCGCGCGTCGTCGGCGACGTAGACCAGGTCGCAGCAGGCCACCAACTCCGAGCCGCCCGCCAGGCAGTGGCCGTGGACCTGGGCGATCACCGGCACGCGCAGCTCGGTGAGGCTCAGCCATCCCTCGACGACCTCGCGGGTGAACCGACCCGGCCCGGCGCCGGGGGCGGCGTACTTCTCGTCCTCGGCCGGGTCGAGGTCGTAGCCGGCGCAGAAGTCACGCCCATCGGCGGCGATCACCACCACCCGACAGTCCTCGTCATCGGCCGCCGCCCGCGCGGCCTCCAACAGCTCGGCGCGGGCCACCCCGTCGAGCGCGTTGCGCTTCTCGGGACGGGCCAGCCACAGCCGTCGTACGCCGGGCTCGGGGTCGTCGACGCGGATGCGGCGGTACGCGGGGCTCGTCATGGCCGCCGACGCTAGGGCGGTGGGTGCCGCCTCGCCAGCAGGAGTCCCGCCCGATGGGTGTCGTGGTGCCGGGGGTCGAGCGCGGGTGGGCCGTCAGTGGAACTGCCGGTAGTGGTCTGCGGCCGCGACCACGCGGTGGTTGTAGGCGAGACCGGCGTTGTAGGACGACACCGCCGCGATCCAGTGCGCGGCCACCCGCAGGTCGCGGCCGGAGTGACACAGGTAGTACGCCGCGCTCAGGGCCGCGTCGTCGATGTCGTCGATGTCGGCCACCCCGTCCCCATCGCCGTCCCGGCCGTGGCTGCGCCAGGTGGAGGGGATGAACTGCATCGGTCCGACCGCCCGGTCCCAGATCGCGTCACCGTCGAGCGCACCGCCGTCGGTGTCCCGGATGGCTGCCACACCCCGGCCGTCGAGCGCGACCCCGCGGATGCGCGGCTCGGTGCGACCGTCCGGGAGCAGCCGGCTGCCGTCGATCGACCCGTGCCCCGACTCGACGTGCCCGATGGCCGCCAGGGTGTTCCAGCCCAGGTGGCACCCGGGTCGGGTCTCGGCGACCTCGAGCACCGCGCCGGCGTACGCCGCGAGCGCGCGGGCCGGGATGCCGGAGTCCGCGGCCACGCGGGCGACCCAGGCCGGGTCGACCCGGTCGGCGATCCCGACGGGCGCGTTCCCCTCGGGCCCCTTGGGAGCCGCCGGCTGCGCGGCGGCGGGCGTGATCTGGGCGGCCACGACCGGCTCGATCGGGGGCGGCGTACGCCCCAGGTCACCGCGGGCGACCAGCACCGCCCCTCCCCCCGCGATCGCCACGACCGTGACGACGACGCCCACCAGGGCCAGCGCGGGGAGGAGACGGTGCGACGAGCTCACGCTCAGCGACGATACGTGGCGGCCACCGGCGCGGTCTCCGCCCCGGGCGCGACCGGGTCGCCGAGCACGCCGCGCTCGCGACCGGCCACCGTCACCTCGACCACCCCGGGCACCGTCGCCCGGACCGTGACCGGGGGCGGCACGTTGAGCCGCTTGCGCTCGCCGAGCAGCATCGGGCCCCGGTGCACGACCGTCCCCTGGCCGTCGCGAACGACCACCCGGGTGTCCGCGTTGGCGGTCAGGACCACCTTCACGGGCTTGACGATCGGGGTGGCGGGGGCGATGTCGGCGCGGGTCAACCCAGCCGAGCCGTTCAGGGTGGGCGAGGGCACCTCGACGGTGCCGTCGTCACCGGTGAAGATCCGGGCCACTCCCCAGATCAGGGCGAGGCTGAGCACGGCAGCGGCGAGGGCGGTCCAGTTGGGTCCGCCGGAGGTGCGCCGCATCGCACCGGTCATGCCCGTCGCGAGCTCGGCCTCGAACACCCGCCGCGCGTCGATGGGTGCGTGGGCGTAGCGCTCGTCGAAGCTCGCCACCAGGGCGTCGGCGTCCATGCCGAGCACGCGCGCGACCGTACGCAGGTGGCCGCGGGCGTAGACGTCGCCGCCGCAGGGCCCGAAGTCGTCGACCTCGATCGACTCCAGCACGTGCGGTCGGATGCGGGTGCGCTCGGCCAGATCGTCGACCGTGAGTCCCAGCCGGGTGCGCGAGGCAGCGATCTCCGGGCCGATGACGGGGTCGATGGCCGGCTGGGCCAGGTCGTCGATGACGATCGGCTCCACGGGACGGCCGGGACGAGCGATCGGGACGACTCCCTCGTCGTGACCCTCCGCGGGCGCGGCCGCGGCTGCCGCGGGCACCTGCTCGACGAACAGGTCGACCGCTCCGGGCCGCCGGAGCTCGCGGCCCTCGGGCAGGTCGACGGTGGGCTGGGATTGCAGCGGGTCGGGGGCCAGCGCCGTGGCGCCCCAGGTCGTCTCGGCGACGACCTCGGCGCGGACGGCGGAGCGGGTCTCGCGCAGCGGCAGCGGCGCGGACGAGGGCACGGACGAGGCCACCGACGAGGGCTGGGGACCCACCGCAGCCGCGGGTGCCCCGACCGCGGGGAGGGGCCCCTCGACCGACGCGGGCGCGTCGACGTCGCGGCGACCACCGCCCCCCGCACGGGAGACGAAGGACGCCAGCGGGACCGCCCAGGAGCGTCGGGGTCCGCCCGACGGGCCGGACGAGTCGGGCGCGTCGTCCCGGTGCGCGATGCCGGCGTCGGTCGGTCGTTCGGTCGCCCGCTCGGTTGCCCGGTCGTTCACAGTGGGCGCCTCGGATACCGGGGATGCCTCGGGCGCCTCGAGCACCTCGACGGCGCACCGGCCATCGGCGAGCTCGGCCAGCACGGTCGCGGCCGGGCGACCGGCCTCGCTGCCGCCGAGCCGGACGCTGAGGCCCCCCAACGGCACCGCGAACGGGGCGCCGTACCACCGCGTGGTCAGACCGGCCTGCCGCCGTGCACGTCCGTCGAGGCCCGCCAGCGCGCGCTCCTCGTCCTGGGGCACCAGGACGAGGCGGTCCTCCTGCAGTCGGCTGCGGGCAGGCAGCAGGACGACGCGCTCGAGCGACTCCCAGGTCAGGCCCCGCCACACCCCGCCGAACCGCAGCCGTACGCCGAGCTCGTCGGCGACCGCGAGCGGCGTACGGGCATCGACGAAGGTGGCGAGCTGGTAGCCCGCGACGATGGCGAGCGCCAGGCAGACCACCCCGTCGACGACCGACCCGGTCAGCACCGCACGCCACAGGAAGGCGATCGCCAGCGCCGCCCCGGCAGCACCGATCAGCGCTGCGGTGCCGCCGCGCCGGCGGACCTCCCACGACGGCTCGTGCAGCGCGTCGGGGGCGCCGTCGGCCCAGGGGGTGCTCATTGCTCCCCCTGGATGACCGCGATCACCTGGTCGATCTCATCGGGCTTGATCAGCACGTCCCGTGCCTTGGAGCCCTCGCTGGGCCCCACCACTCCACGACTCTCAAGAATGTCCATCAATCGTCCCGCCTTCGCGAATCCCACGCGCAGCTTGCGCTGCAGCATGGAGGTCGACCCGAACTGGGTGGAGACGACCAGTTCGATGGCCTGGATCACCAGATCGAGGTCGTCACCGATGTCGTCGTCCAGCTCCCGCTTGGCGGAAGCCGGTGCCGTGACGTCCTCACGATAGCTCGGCTCCAGCTGAACCTTGCAGTGACTGACGACCTGGGCGATCTCGGCCTCGGTGACCCAGGAGCCCTGGACGCGGACCGCCTTGCTGGCCCCCATCGGCAGGAACAGACCATCACCCTGACCGACCAGCTTCTCCGCGCCGGGCTGGTCGAGGATGACCCGGCTGTCGGCGAGGCTGGAGGTGGCGAACGCCAGCCGGCTCGGGACGTTGGCCTTGATCAGACCGGTGACGACATCGACGCTGGGGCGCTGGGTGGCGAGCACCAGGTGGATGCCGGCCGCGCGGGCGAGCTGGGTGATCCGGACCACGGCGTCCTCGACGTCGCGCGGCGCGACCATCATCAGGTCGGCCAGCTCGTCGACGACCACCAGCAGGTAGGGGTACGGCGTGAGCACCCGCTCGCTGCCCGCGGGCGGCTGGATCTTGCCGGCGCGGACGGCCTTGTTGAAGTCGTCGACGTGGCGGAACCCGAACGCGGCGAGGTCGTCGTAACGCATGTCCATCTCGCGCACGACCCACTGCAGCGCCTCGGCGGCCTTCTTGGGGTTGGTGATGATCGGGGTGATCAGGTGCGGGATGCCCTCGTAGGCGTTGAGCTCGACCCGCTTCGGGTCGACCATGATCATCCGGACCTCGTCGGGCGTGGAGCGCATCAAGAGCGAGGTGATCATCGAGTTGATGAAGCTCGACTTGCCGGAGCCGGTCGCGCCCGCGACCAGCAGGTGCGGCATCTTCGCCAGGTTGGCCACGACGAAGCCGCCCTCGACGTCCTTGCCGAGACCCACGACCATCGGGTGGTGGTCGGCACGCGCGACGTTGGAGCGCAGCACGTCGCCGAGGGAGACGATCTCCTTGTCGACGTTCGGGATCTCGATGCCGATCGCCGACTTGCCGGGGATCGGCGAGAGGATCCGGACGTCGGCCGAGGCCACCGCGTAGGCGATGTTCTTGCCCAGGGCGGTGACCTTCTCGACCTTCACGGCCGGGCCGAGCTCCACCTCGTAGCGCGTCACCGTCGGCCCGCGGGTGTAGCCGGTGACCTGGGCGTCGATGTCGAACTGCTCGAGCACCTGCGTGAGCCGGTCGACGACATCGTCGGAGGCCTTGGAGCGTGCCTTGTGCGGGCTGCCCGGCTTGAGCACCTCGTTGGCCGGGAGCGAGTAGGTCACATCGCCCGAGAGCGACAGCTGCTCGACCCGCGCGGGCAGCGGCGTGTGCGGCGGCGCCTCGACCTTCTCGGCCGAAGCCTTCGCGCTCCCCTGGTCGGTCGACCCGGCCGAGACCCCGTCGACCGCGGCCGCCGCGGTCTCGGCATCGGCGTCCACGTCGTACGGCGTGTCCGGATCGGCCTTCCTACGTCGCTTCGACAGCTCGCGCTCGGCCAGCACCGGGCTGTCGTAGGCGTCGGGACCGCCGGGCTCGAGAGCCGGGTCGTCCTCGGCCATCGCGCCCTGGCGGCGGCGCGTGCGGCGGCGTTTCGTCGGCTGCTCGCCCTCGGCCGGCAGGGCGACCGTCGGGTCGTCCGCGCCGTCCTCGGGCGCGGTGCGGCCCATGAGCTGGTCGCTCAGTGCACGCAACCGCGCCGGCACCTGGTAGACGGGCGTGGCGGTGATCACCAGCACGCCGAAGACCGCGAGGAGCAGCAGCAGCGGCACGACGACGTACGCGGTCTGCAGCAGGTCGAGCAGCAGGCTGGAGACGACGAAGCCGATGGCGCCGCCGGCGTCCTGCAGCGGGGTGACGTCGCCGTCGACGGGGCGCGGGGCGCCGTTGGAGATGTGCACGATGCCCAGCACGCCGAACAGCAGGGCCGTCCACCCGATGACCTGTCGCCCGGCCGGGCCGTTGGTCTCGGGGTCGCGCATGTTGCGCCAGGCGACCAGGCACAGCAGCAGCGGGACGAACCAGCCGATCAGACCCACCGAGCCGGTGACGATGGTGCGGGTGACCTCGCCGACGAAGCCGGGGATGTGCCACCAGACGGCGGCGGCGACGACCATCGCCAGCGCGATCAGCAGCAGACCGACGCCGTCGCGCCGCTGCTCGGGGTCGATCTCCCGGGCGGACGACCCGATCGCCCGGGCTCCCCCGCCCACGAGGTGGGCGATGCCGAGCCAGACCTTCGCCAGGGCCCGCCCGATGGCCAGCGCGATCGTCGCGATCGGGCCCGGACCGTTGCGCACGGCGCGCGGGGCCGGTCGGGCCGCCGACTTCGAGGCAGGCTTGGACCGCGAGGTGGACTTGGTTCTGCTCCCGGACGACCGGGTACGCGAGCTGGAGCCGCGACCGCTAGCGGACGTGCTCTTGCTGCGCGACCCCGGCGGGGAAGACGTACGGGTCGCCATGCTGCGAGCCTAGAACAACAGTCACACCAGTCACTGGTTTCACACGCCGTCGGCGTGGCTCGG
>JAJUGK010000051.1 GCA_029268205.1 Nocardioidaceae bacterium | reverse complement strand
GTGGGTAGGATCGTGGCGGTCCGGCAGGGACCGCTCGTGGCCACCGCGTTCCACCCCGAGGTGGGAGGAGACGCACGGGTCCACTCGTTCTTCGTGGACCTGGTCCGAGCATCGGGCGGGGACACCTCCGCCGCGCGACCCGCCTGACCCCCGAGTGCACACGACACGGACGGAGCGAGGACTGCAGCATGGCCGGACATTCCAAGTGGGCGACCACGAAGCACAAGAAGGCCGTGATCGACGCTCGCCGCGGCAAGCTCTTCGCCAAGCTCATCAAGCACATCGAGGTCGCGGCCCGGATGGGCGGCGGTGACCCGGCCGGCAACCCGACGCTCTACGACGCCATCCAGAAGGCGAAGAAGTCCTCGGTCCCCAACGACAACATCGACCGCGCCATCAAGCGCGGTTCGGGCGCCGAGGCCGGCGGAGCGGAATACCAGACGATCATGTACGAGGGCTACGGCCCCAACGGTGTCGCGATGCTGATCGAGTGCCTCACCGACAACCGCAACCGGGCCGCGATGGAGGTCCGTACGGCAATGACCCGCAACGGCGGGTCGCTGGCCGACCCCGGCTCGGTGTCCTACCTCTTCGCCCGTAAGGGCGTCATCCTCCTGCCCCAGGAGCTGGAGGGCCGCACGGTCTCCGAGGACGACCTGCTCGAGGCGACGCTGGAGGCCGGCGCCGAGGACGTCAACGATCTGGGGGGGACCTTCGAGGTCGTCACCGAGCCCTCCGATCTGGTGCAGGTGCGCACCGCACTGCAGGCGGCCGGTCTCGACTACGACTCGGCGGAGGCGTCGTTCGTGCCCTCCATGCAAGTCGAGCTCGACGCGGATGGCGCGACGAAGGTGTTCAAGCTCGTCGAGGCCCTCGAGGACCTCGACGACGTGCAGAACGTCTACGCCAACTTCGACGTGTCCGACGAGATCATGGCGCAGCTCGACGCCTGAGACCGGCGTGAGGGGCGGGGCCGGCTCGCCCGGCGCGGGCGTGTCGGGTGTCGGCCCGTCGCCCACGCCCGATAGCGTGCCTACGAACATGTGTTCGGACGAGCGGAGGCGAGCGATGCGGGTGCTGGGGATCGACCCCGGCCTGACCCGGTGCGGGTTGGGAGTGGTCGACAGCAGCGGCAGTCGCGCGATGAGCCTCGTGGCCGTGGGCGTGGCCCGGTCGGCGACCGACCTGCCGATCGCCGAGCGGCTGCACGCCATCGGCACCGAGATCGACGCCTGGCTCGACCTGCACCGTCCCGACGCGGTCGCCGTCGAGCGGGTCTTCAGCCAGCACAACGTGCGTACGGTCATGGGCACCGCGCAGGTCAGCGGAGTCGCGATGGTCGCGGCGGCGCGGCGCGGGCTGCCGGTCGCCCTGCACACCCCCAGCGAGGTCAAGGCTGCGGTGAGCGGCAGCGGTCGCGCCGACAAGGCGCAGGTCGCGGCGATGGTGGTGCGGTTGTTGCGCCTGGACTCCACGCCGAAGCCGGCGGACGCCTCCGACGCGCTCGCCCTCGCGATCTGCCACGTGCTGCGCGGCGGCGCCCAGCAGCGGCTCGAGACCGCACTCGCCGCTGCTCGCACCGGCCAGCGCCGGCGGAGTCCGGCATGATCGCGTTCGTCCGCGGCCGCGTCGCCGAAGTCACCCTCAGCTCGGCGATCGTCGAGGTCGGCGGTGTCGGGCTGGAGCTGCAGTGCACGCCACAGACGCTCTCCGCGCTCAGCTCCGGGGCCGAGGTCACCCTGCCCACCAGCATGGTCGTGCGGGAGGAGTCCCTGACGCTGTTCGGCTTCGCCGACGCCGACGAGAAGGCGATGTTCGAGCTGCTGCAGACCGCCTCGGGCGTCGGTCCCAAGCTCGCCCAGGCCATGCTCGCCGTCCACCACCCCGACACCCTGCGCCGCGCCGTGACCAGCGAGGACGTCAAGACCCTCACGGCCGTGCCCGGCATCGGCCCGAAGGGCGCGCAACGGATCATCCTCGAGCTCAAGGACCGCATCGGCGTGCCCGGTACGTCCGTGCCCGCGACGGCGGCCGACCGGGCCGTGGCAGCGGCGGACGCCTGGGCCGACCAGGTCCACGCCGGGCTGGTCGGCCTCGGCTGGTCGGCCAAGGAGGCCGACCGCGCCGTCCGCTCCGTCGAGCCGGAGGCCGAGCAGCAGACGGCCCAGGGTGGTCGGCCCGACGTCGCCGCGCTGCTGCGCGCGGCCCTGCGCACCCTGAGCAAGGCCTGACATGGATCATCGCGACGACAGCCGCATCGACGACGTGTACGCCGCAGCCGAGGCCGAGCACCTCGCCTCGCGCTCGCTGACCGACGCCGACGCCGACGGCGACGACCGAGCCGTCGAGGCCGCGCTCCGGCCCCGCACCCTGGAGGAGGTCGTCGGGCAGGAGCGCGTGCGCGAGCAGCTCTCCCTGGTCCTGCAGGCGGCGATCGGGCGCGGACGGGCCCCCGACCACGTCCTGCTCTCCGGCCCTCCCGGCCTCGGCAAGACCACCCTGGCGATGATCATCGCCGCCGAGGTCGGCAGTCCGCTGCGCCTCACCTCCGGCCCGGCGATCACCCACGCCGGCGACCTCGCCGCGATCCTCTCGGGACTGCAGGAGGGCGACGTCCTCTTCGTCGACGAGATCCACCGGATGTCGCGCCCGGCCGAGGAGATGCTCTACGTCGCGATGGAGGACTTCCGCGTCGACGTCGTCATCGGCAAGGGCCCCGGGGCGACCGCCATCCCGCTCGAGCTCCCGCCGTTCACCCTGGTCGGGGCCACCACCCGCGCCGGGCTGCTCCCCGGACCTCTCCGGGACCGGTTCGGCTTCACCGGTCACCTCGAGTTCTACGCCACCGACGAGCTCGAGCGGATCGTCCGGCGTTCCGCGAGCCTGCTCGAGGTCCAGCTGACCGACGACGGCGCCGCCGAGATCGCCTCGCGGTCGCGCGGCACCCCCCGCATCGCCAACCGGCTCCTGCGCCGGGTCCGCGACTACGCCCAGGTGCGGGCCGACGGCGTCGTGACCCACGCCATCGCACGGGCCGCACTCGAGCTCTACGAGGTCGACGAGTCCGGCCTCGACCGGCTCGACCGCGCCGTGCTCGACGCCCTGTGCCGGCGCTTCGGCGGCGGTCCGGTCGGCGTGAGCACGCTCGCGGTGGCGGTCGGGGAGGAGCGCGAGACCGTCGAGGAGGTCGCCGAGCCCTTCCTCGTCCGCACCGGCCTGCTCGCCCGTACGCCGCGCGGGCGCGTCGCGACCCCCGCTGCGTGGAGCCACCTCGGCCTGCCCGTCCCCGCCGATGCGGCGTTCCAGGGCGGGGCCACGCTGTTCGACCTCGCCGACGAGGACGAGCCGAGCCGTACCGACCGCTCGCGCGACTGAGGCGACCGCCTAGACTCCGCCGAGGCTGCCCAGCGGGGCCGCCCCCGTCTGTCGTCGACCGAGAGGTCCCCTCGTGGAAGCGCTCGCCTCCCTCTTCCCGTTCCTCATCATCATCGTGGTGTTCTGGTTCCTGCTGATCCGGCCCCAGCGGCGTCGTGCGCAGGAGATGGCCCAGCTGCAGGGCTCCTTGGAGGTCGGGTCCGAGGTGATGCTCGCCTCGGGTCTCTACGGCACCGTCTCGCTGCTCGACCCCGACCAGCCCGACCTCGCCTGGGTCGAGGTCGCGCCGGGCACCACGGTCAAGGTCGCCCGCCAGGCGATCGTGCGCGTCATCGCGCCGGAGAACCCGATCGCCGACGGACCGGACGCTTGAGCGTCGTGACCGTCAAGGAAGCGGCGGCGGCGCGTGCCCGCGCGGCCCTGGAGCGGCTGATCCGCGACGTGCCCGACTTCCCGGAGCCGGGCGTGATGTTCAAGGACATCACCCCGGTGCTGGCCGACTGCGAGGCGTTCCACGCCGTCGTCGAGGCGATGGCCGAGGCCGGCCGCGACGCCGACGGCGCCACCGTCGTCGACCGTGTGCTCGGGATGGAGGCCCGCGGCTTCCTGCTCGGGGCACCGATCGCCCTGGCGCTCGGCGTCGGGTTCGTGCCGGTGCGCAAGGCCGGCAAGCTCCCGGCGGAGACCTACGGCGTCACCTACGACCTCGAGTACGGCTCGGCCACGCTCGAGATGCACACCGACGCCCTGCGGCCCGGCGACCGGGTGCTGCTGGTCGACGACGTGCTGGCCACCGGCGGCACGATCGCCGCCACCGCCGAGCTCGTCGAGCGCACGGGCGCCCACGTGCACGGCGTCAGCGTGTTGATGGAGCTGGGCTTCCTCGACGGCCGCGCCGCGATCGGCGATCTGCCGTTGAGCACCCTGCTCACCGTCTGAACCCGACCCGGGCTCGCGGAGCCGTCCGCCGGTGGACGGCGCTCGTAGACTAGGAGCAGGAACCGTGCGAGGAGGCCTGTGAGCGACGAGCGACTGGTGCAGACCGCGGAGAACGCCCCCGCGGGGTCCGGCGCGCCCGTTCCCGGTCCGGCCACCGATCCCTCGCCCGAGACCGCTCCGCCCTCGATCGCCGGCACCGGGACGCCGTCCGGTCGCCGCATGCGGGCCCGGCTGGCCCGCATCGGCACCCGCAGTCAGTCGGCCAACCCGGTGCTCGAGCCGCTGTTCCGCAGCATCCGGGCGAACCATCCCAAGGCCGACCTGGCGCTGATCGAGCGCGCCTACGTCACCGCCGAGCGCGCCCACGGCACGCAGATGCGCAAGAGCGGCGATCCCTACATCACCCATCCGCTCGCGGTCACCCAGATCCTGGCCGACATCGGCATGACCGAGGCGACGCTGTGCGCCGCGCTCCTCCACGACACTGTCGAGGACACCGACTACACCCTTGAGGACCTGCGCCGCGACTTCGGCGACGAGGTCGCGCTGTTGGTCGACGGCGTCACCAAGCTCGACAAGGTCAAGTACGGCGACTCGGCGCAGGCCGAGACCATCCGCAAGATGATCGTCGCGATGAGCCGCGACATCCGGGTGCTCGTCATCAAGCTCGCCGACCGGCTGCACAACATGCGCACCCTGCGCTACCTCAAGCAGGACACCCAGGAGCGCAAGGCGCGCGAGACGCTGGAGATCTTCGCCCCGCTGGCCCACCGGCTGGGCATGAACACCCTCAAGTGGGAGCTCGAGGACCTCGCCTTCGCGACGCTGCACCCGAAGATCTACGACGAGATCGTGCGGATGGTGGCCGAGCGGGCGCCCTCGCGCGACCAGTTCCTGGCCCAGGTGATCGCCCAGGTCGAGAAGGACCTGAAGAACGCCCGCATCAACGCCACCGTCACCGGTCGGCCCAAGCACTACTACTCGATCTACCAGAAGATGATCGTGCGGGGTCGCGACTTCTCCGACATCTACGACCTGGTCGGCATCCGGATCCTGGTCGACACCGACCGCGACTGCTACGCCGCGCTCGGCGTGCTGCACTCGCGCTGGAACCCGGTCGCGGGGCGGTTCAAGGACTTCATCGCGATGCCGAAGTTCAACATGTACCAGTCGCTGCACACCACGGTCATCGGCCTGGAGGGCAAGCCGGTCGAGCTCCAGATCCGCACGTACGCCATGCACCGCCGCGCGGAGTACGGCGTTGCCGCCCACTGGAAATACAAGGAGGACCAGCGCGCCGGCACGACCGCGCCCCAGGTGAGCGGACCCGACTCCTCCAGCGACATGGCCTGGGTGCGCCAGTTGCTCGACTGGCAGAGCGAGACCGAGGACGCCGGCGAGTTCCTGGAGTCGCTGCGCTTCGAGATCAACTCCGCCGAGGTCTACGTCTTCACCCCGCGCGGCGACGTGATCGCGCTGCCGACCGGCTCCACGCCGGTCGACTTCGCCTACGCCATCCACACCGAGGTCGGCCACCACACGATCGGGGCCCGGGTCAACGGGCGCCTGGTCCCGCTGGAGTCGCGCCTCGACAACGGCGACGTCGTCGAGGTCTTCACCTCCAAGGCCCCCAATGCCGGCCCCAGCCGCGACTGGCTCGGGTTCGTCGCCTCGCCCCGCGCCCGCACCAAGATCCGGCACTGGTTCACCAAGGAGCGGCGGGAGGAGGCGATCGAGCAGGGCAAGGAACAGATCGCCAAGCTGCTGCGCAAGGAGGGCATGCCGCTCAAGCGGGTGCTCACCCACGACTCCCTGAGCACCGTCGCCGGCGAGCTACGCCTGGCCGACGTCTCCGCGCTCTACGCGGCGGTCGGCGAGGGCAACGTCGGCGCCCAGACCGTCGTACGCAAGGTGATCGAGCTCCACGGGGGAGAGGCCGGCGCCGAGGAGGACCTCGCCGAGGCCGTCACCATCACCCGACCCGCCGAGAGCCGGGCGACGACCAGCACCGATGCGGGCGTCATCGTCAAGGGCGCCACCGACGTGTGGGTCAAGCTCGCCCGCTGCTGTACGCCGGTCCCGGGCGACACCATCCTCGGCTTCGTCACCAAGGGCGGCGGGGTCTCGGTGCACCGCTCCGACTGCACCAACGCCGCGAGCCTGAAGGCCCAGCCCGAGCGGTTGATCGAGGTCGAGTGGGCGCCGAGCGCACAGTCGCTGTTCCTGGTCAACATCCAGGTCGAGGCGCTCGACCGGGCGCGGCTGCTCTCCGACATCACGCTGGTCCTCTCCGACGCGCACGTGAACATCCTCTCGGCGTCGCTGAGCACGACCCGCGACCGCGTCGCGAAGAGCAAGTTCAGCTTCGAGATGGCCGATCCCAAGCACCTCGGAGAGGTCCTCAAGGCGGTCCGGACGGTCCCCGGCGTCTTCGACGCCTACCGCGTCACCGGTTGATCGCCCGCGGACTCAGCCGCCGAACTCCTCCGAGGTCCTGCGGGCCATCTCCAGGAAGGCCTGACGGGAGGCGAGGTTCTCCTCGAGCTCGGCGACCTTCTTGGCATCGCCCGCCTCGCGGGCCTCGGCCAGCTCGGCCTCGACCTCCGCGATGGCCGACTCGAGCTTGGTGACCATCTCGTTGGCGCGGGCGGACTTCTCCGGGTCGGTCTTGCGCCACTGCTCGTCCTCGACCGACCGCAACGCCTGCTCGACCTTGCGGATGCGGCCCTCGAGCTCCTTCATCCGGTGCCGGGGGACCTTGCCGGCGGCGTCCCAGCGCTCGGCGATGTCGCGGAACTTCTCCTTGGCCGCGCGCAGGTCGGTGACGGGCAGGAGCGCCTCGGCCTCGACCAGCAGCGCCTCCTTCACCTCGGCGTTGGCGGCGAACTCCTCGTCGAGCGCGGCGTTGGCGGCGTCGCGGGCACCGAAGAACTTGTCCTGCGCCCCGCGGAAGCGCTTCCACAGCGCGTCGTCGACGTCCTTCGGCGCCGGCCCGGCAGCCTTCCACTGCTGCATGAGGTCGCGGTACTTGCCGGCGGTCGGGCCCCAGTCGGTCGAGTCGGCCAACGCCTCGGCCTCGACGACCAGGCGCTCCTTGATCTGTCGGGCCCCCTCGCGGCGCTGGTTCTGCTCGGCGAAGTGCGCCTTGCGGCGACGGGTGTAGGTCGTCCGCGCGGTCGAGAAGCGGCGCCACAGGGCGTCGTCGGAGGTCTTGTCCTGACGGGAGAGGCCCTTCCACTCCTCGAGCAGGTCGCGCAGGCGGTTGGCACCGTTGCGCCAGTCGTTGCCCGCGGCGATCTTCTCCGCCTCCTCGGCGATCTCGGCCATCCGGGCGCGGACGCGGGCCGTGCGCTCGGCCCGCTCGGCGCGCCGGGCGGCGCGCTGCTCCTCGATCAGCGCGTCGAGGGCGACGAGGCGCTGCTCGAGCGAGGCCAGGTCGCCGACGGCGTTGGCGCCGGTCACCTCGTCGCGCACCTTGGTGACCGCCGCCTCGGCGTCGGTCGGGGCGACGGTGCCGGTCTGGATCCGCTGCTCGAGCAGGTCGACCTCGAAGGCCAGGGCCTCGAACCGCCGGACATAGAAGGCCAGCGCCTCCTCCGGCGTGCCCTCGGGGTACTGGCCGACCGCCCGCTCGCCGTCGGCGGTGCGGACATACACGGTGCCGTCCTCGGCAACCCGGCCCCAGTCGGGGGCGTCGGCCACGGTCGGGGGGACGGCCGGCGGCGGCACCGGAGCGGCAGGACGGGCGACCGGGCCGGGACGGCGGCCGGGGGGACGCGGCGTCGGCCGCGGACCGGGCACCGGGGCGGGGCGGGGCTGATCGGCATTGCCCTGGCTGGTCACAGGTACCTCACTGCTCGCTGGCGGGTGGCGCACGTCCGGCAGGACGCGTCGGAGGCCCATCGTAGTCACGGACCCCCGTCCCCGGACGGTTGTGGGGGAGGAGCCCGCATGCGGCGTCGGCCCCGGACGCTCGCTAGGCTCCTGGGGTGCTGATCGCTGGATTCCCCGCAGGCCCCTGGGGCACGAACTGCTACGTGGTCGCGACCGGTCCGGGCGCCGAGTGCGTGGTGATCGACCCCGGCAAGGACTCCGCCGCCGGCGTGGCCGAGGTCGTCCGCGAGCACCGTCTCAAGCCGGTCTCGGTGCTGGTGACCCACGGTCACATCGACCACATGTGGTGCGTCGCCCCGGTCGCCGGCACCTACGACGCCCGCGCGTTCATCCACCCCGAGGACCGGCACCTGCTCTCCGACCCGATGGCGGGCATGTCGCCGGAGACCGCCGGGATGCTGCTCGGCGGGAAGTACGAGTTCGCCGAGCCCGACGACGTCGCCGAGGTCACCGACGGCGAGGAGCTCGAGCTGGCGGGGGTGCGGTTCCGCATCGACCACGCGCCGGGCCACACCCGCGGATCGGTGATGTTCCGGACGCCGTACGACAACCCCGCGCACGCCGACGTCAGCGCGCTGCTGTTCTCCGGCGACGTGCTCTTCGCCGGTTCGATCGGCCGCACCGACCTGCCCGGTGGCGACCATGCCACGATGCTGCGGAGCCTCGCGGCCAAGGTCCTGCCGCTCGACGACGACATCGTCGTGCTGCCCGGCCACGGCGAGCAGACCAGCATCGGTCGCGAGCGCGCCACGAATCCGTACCTGCTCGAGGTCGCTCGCGGCCTCGAGGGCGACGGCTCCGTCCCGCCCGTCACGCGAGGGTTGTGAGGTCGCGATGAGCAAGCCCACGCCGCTGTCCGGCTTCCCCGAGCTGCTGCCGGCCGAGCGCGTCGTCGAACGCACCGTCGCCGACTCGCTGCGCCGTACGTTCGCGCTGCACGGCTTCGCCGAGATCGAGACCCGCGCCGTCGAGCCCCTCGACCAGCTGCTGCGCAAGGGGGAGACCTCCAAGGAGGTCTACGTCCTGCGGCGGCTGCAGGAGACCTCCGAGGAGGGGCACGCCGGGATGGGTCTGCACTTCGACCTCACGGTGCCGTTCGCCCGCTACGTCCTGGAGAACGCCGGCAAGCTCGAGTTCCCCTTCCGTCGCTACCAGATCCAGAAGGCCTGGCGCGGGGAGCGGCCGCAGGAGGGGCGCTTCCGCGAGTTCACCCAGGCCGACATCGACGTGGTGATGAAGGACGAGCTGCCCTTCCACTTCGACATCGAGGTCGCTCGGGTGATGGCCGAGGCGCTGGTCGCGCTGCCGCTGCCCCCGATGACGCTGCGGATCAACAACCGCAAGCTGATCGAGGGGTTCTACCGCGGGGTCGGTGCACCCGACCCGGCGAAGGTCATCACGGTCATCGACAAGCTCGACAAGCTGCCGGCCGAGGAGGTCGCGAGGCTCCTGGTCGACGACGCCGGGCTCGACGACGGCCAGGCCGCCCAGTGCCTCGCGCTGGCCTCGATCGCGACCGCCGACACCGGCTTCGTGGAGCGGGTCCGGGCACTCGGCGTCGAGCACGAGCTGCTGGCGACCGGGCTCGAGGAGCTGGCCTCCGTCGTCGACGGGGTCGCCGACCTCGACGGCGATCGGTTCTCGGTGGTGGCCCAGCTCAGCCTGGCGCGGGGTCTGGACTACTACACCGGCACCGTCTTCGAGATCTCGATGGACGGCTTCGAGTCGTTGAAGTCCGTCGGCGGGGGCGGTCGCTACGACGCGCTGGCCTCCGACGGCAGGACGACCTACCCCGGTGTCGGCATCTCGTTCGGCATCTCGCGCACCCTGGTGCCGCTGATCGCCCGCGGTCACCTGCGCGGCTCCCGCGCCGTTCCCTCGGCCGTCCTGGTGGCCGTGTGGGACGAGGAGACCCGCGGCCTCAGCAACGCCGTCGCCAACCGCCTCCGCGCGCGGGGCATCCCCGCGGAGGTCGCCGCCTCGGCGCAGAAGCTCGGCAAGCAGATCCGGTACGCCGAGCGCCGCGGCATCCCGTACGTCTGGTTCCCGCCGACCGGGGCGGGCGGTTCCGATGGCCACCAGGTCAAGGACATCCGCGACGGGAACCAGGTGGAGGCCGATCCCGATGCGTGGCAGCCTCCCACCTCCGACCTGCACCCCACTGTCGTCCCCACCACCTTCGAGGAGCTCTCGTGATCCGCACCCATGACGCCGGCAGCCTCCGCCCGGAGCACGTCGGCCAGACCGTGACGCTCGCCGGCTGGGTCGCCCGCCGACGCGATCACGGCGGGGTCGCCTTCCTCGACCTGCGCGACGCCAGCGGCACCGTCCAGGTCGTGGTCCGCGACGGCGAGACGGTGAGCTACCTGCGCAACGAGTACTGCATCAAGGTCACCGGCACCGTTGTCGAGCGCTCGGCCGACAACGTCAACCCCGAGATCCCCACCGGCGCGATCGAGATCGAGCTGGCCACTCCGGAGGCACCGGAGAACAGCCTCCAGGTGCTCAGCGCCGCCGCCACGCTGCCGTTCCCGATCAGCGACCACGTCGACGTCGGCGAGGAGGCCCGGCTGCGGCACCGCTACCTCGACCTGCGGCGTACGGGCCCGGGGGCCGCCCTGCGGCTGCGCAGCAAGGTCAACAAGGTCGCCCGCGACGTGCTCGACGAGCACGCGTTCGTCGAGATCGAGACCCCGACGCTGACCCGCTCGACCCCCGAGGGCGCCCGCGACTTCCTGGTGCCGGCGCGCCTGCAGCCCGGGAGCTGGTACGCACTGCCCCAGAGCCCGCAGCTGTTCAAGCAGTTGCTGATGGTGGCCGGCATGGAGCGCTACTACCAGATCGCGCGCTGCTACCGCGACGAGGACTTCCGCGCCGACCGGCAGCCGGAGTTCACCCAGCTCGACATCGAGATGAGCTTCGTCGAGCAGGACGACGTCATCGCCCTCGCCGAGGAGCTCCTCGTCGCGATCTGGAAGCTCATCGGCGTCGAGCTCGAGGCGCCCTTCCAGCGGCTGACCTACGCCGAGGCCATGCAGCGCTTCGGCACCGACAAGCCCGACCTGCGGATGGGCCTCGAGCTGGTCGAGTGCACCGAGTACTTCGCCGAGACCCCGTTCCGGGTCTTCCAGGCGCCGTACGTCGGTGCGGTGGTCATGCCCGGCGGCGCCAGCCAGCCCCGGCGGCAGCTCGACGCCTGGCAGGAGTGGGCCAAGCAGCGCGGCGCCAAGGGTCTGGCCTACGTCCTCATCGGCGAGGACGGTGAGCTCGGCGGCCCGGTGGCCAAGAACCTCAGCGACGCCGAGCGGGCCGGGCTGGCCGCCCACGTGGGCGCCCAGCCGGGCGACTGCGTCTTCTTCGCTGCCGGCCCGGTCAAGAGCTCGCGCGCGCTCCTCGGTGCCGCCCGGCTCGAGATCGGCCGCCGCTGCGAGCTGATCGACGAGTCCGCGTGGGCGTTCTGCTGGGTCGTCGACGCCCCGCTGTTCGAGCCCGCCTCCGAGGCGGTCGCGTCCGGTGACGTCGCGGTGGGCTCGGGCCAGTGGACCGCGGTCCACCACGCCATCACCTCCCCGCAGGACCTCGACGGCTTCGACGCCGACCCCGGCAACGCGCTGGCGTGGGCCTACGACATCGTCTGCAACGGCAACGAGATCGGCGGCGGGTCGATCCGTATCCACCGCGAGGACGTGCAGAAGCGGGTCTTCGAGATCATGGGCATCGGCGAGGCCGAGGCGGAGGAGAAGTTCGGCTTCCTGCTCGAGGCGTTCAAGTACGGCGCCCCGCCCCACGGCGGTATCGCGTTCGGCTGGGACCGGATCTGCGCCCTGCTCGCCGGCACCGACTCGATCCGCGAGGTCATCGCGTTCCCGAAGTCCGGTGGTGGCTACGACCCGCTCACCGCTGCGCCGGCGCCGATCACCCCCGAGCAGCGCAGGGAGGCCGGCGTCGACGCGAAGCCGGAGGACGCCACCGAGGAGTCCTGAGCCCGTCTGAGCCCCGGGGGCCGGATTGCCGTCGGACTCAGTCGGCGCGCACGACCCGGAATCCCCACGGGTAGTCGGCACGGAGGCCCCGGGCCCGTACGCCGTTGCGCTCGCTCGCGGCGTAGCCCGCTGCGTCGGGCACGGTAGCGATGACCTCGAGCTCGCCGCCGTCGACCGTGATGACGCCGGCGTGGACCGCAGCCGCGCACACGCTGGAGTCGGGTGAGTAGGTGCCGTCGCCGTACACCACCGCGCTGCTCAGCGTGTCGGCACCGACCGCGGGGCAGTGGTGGGTGGCCGACCCGTCGGTCGCGTGGATGCCGAGGAGTCTCTCGCCCCCGACGCTCCATGCGTCCACCCCGTCGGAATCGCTGCCGTTGCCGTCGAGCGGGACGCCGTACGGATCGGTCCGGCCGGCCAACACGCTATCGACCAGGTCGCTGACCCGGGCGCTGCGCAGCGTGTCGATCTCGCCGGTGATGGCGTAGTCGAGTACGCACTCGGCGAGGGCCGTCGCCATCACGACGCCGGCGAGCCGGCATGCTGCTTCGGCGCGCGAACGTTCGGTCGCGTCGAGGTCGCCCACGCTCAGGTCGGCCTCGGGCATGGTGAGGTCGGTGAAGCTCGCGGTGTCCTCGCCGGATGCGTAGTCGAAGAGGCTCTCCTCGTCGCTGATGCGCCAGCCGGCGACGAAGTCGTCGTAGAGCTCGTCGAAACCGAGGTCGACCTCGAGCGGGTCGCCGTCCCGGGTGCGGAAGTCGTTGGCGGCCTCGCCATCGGCGTCGCCGAGCAAGCCGACCCACGCACCGTCCGCGTCCGACGCGGCCACGACGACGTTGATGGTTGCGCGCACCCCTCGACTGATCCAGATCCGATGGCCGGTGGCCGTCTCCACGACGGTCACCCTGTCGTGGTGGGTGATCGCGTAACCCGACCCCTCCACGGATCGCGGGGCCTCCCGGATGGTGTGTGCTTCACCGTCGATGACCAGCTCGTCGAGGCCGGCGATGATTCGGGTCCCACCCACGGCCACGGCCACGCGTTCGACCCAGGACACGTGCTCGTTGACCGCTGCCGTACGGATCTGGACCTCCACATCGTCGCCCTCGTGGCGGGCGAGGACGAATTCGCCCACGGCCTGCATGGCGTAGCGATGCCCGTCGAGGGTGGTCAGGTGCGGATCACCGGTCGACTTGCCGCACGGCGGGTGGATGCAGGGCGGGTGCGGTGGGGCCGGCGGCAGCGGAGGAGGCTCCGGGGGCGGCGGACGCCACGGTTCCGGGGTGTCGTTGCGCCAGATCTGCTGCCAGCTGCTCAGCGCCCCGTCGCCGAAGTTCTTGAAGTGCTGACCGATGCACTTCAAGGCGGCCCCGGGACGCGCAGCGCGGATCAGGCACTTCGTCTTGTCCTTCTTCAAGCCGTCGATCATGTCTTCGGACTTGGGCGGGAGCTCCGGGCCGGTCGAGCCCTCGACGATCTGTCCGAGCTGGTGGGTCAGCACGATCACGTCGCCGTCGTCGTCGGCGGTGTAGGCCAGCGCCCCAGCCGTGGCTCGGTGGGCTGCGAGCTCAAGGGAGTCCATCTCCGTCTCCGCGGTCGCACCCGTCGGGAGCAGTTGCACCAACGTGTAGTCGGCACTCACCAGGTCACCCACGGCGATGCTGTCACCGACGAACTCCATGTCGAAGAAGAACCGGTCCTCGATCGAGATCGGCGCCTCGCTCTCGGCGTCCACACTGCCGAGGACCGCGAAGGTCGAACCCTCCTCCGTCTCGACGACGCCGACGACGGCGTCCGCGTCGGGGCGGGGTTCACCGTCCGGGCCCTTCAGGTGCGCACCGATCTGCTCGAGCGGGTGGAACGTCGCTCCGGGGATGAGTTCGAAGGGGTCCGATGTCGGCTCGAGGCCGCGGAGGTGTGCGAGCACCGCCTCACCGTGTTCGACCACCTGTCCCTCCGCATCGAGCGTGCGCAGACCGTCGAAGACCCAGAGGTCCTGGACCCAGGGGTTGCCGCCCTCGCCGGCCGCTGCCACCTCGGCGGGGGCGCCCTCGTCCTTCGGGGCGCTCTGGGCCGGTTCCGTTGTCCCGGTGCACGCGGTGAGGACGAGCAGTACGGTGACGGCGAGCGGCAGCCGGGCTCGACGTCGCGGCAGTACGCGGTGCGGACGCATGCGCGGGACGCTAGAGCGGCGTGGAAAGCGTCGCCATAGTGGGTTTCTCACCATTTCCGGGACCGCAACGACTGCGGGCGGGGCCGGAGACACGAGGGCGCACACCTACGATGGCGCCATGAGCGATGGCCTGTTCGAGGTGCCCGGGCACGCCCCCCGCACCCCGGCCGGGTCGCTGGCGGGCAACACCCACGCCTCGGCGCCCCTCGCCGTCCGCATGCGGCCGCGAACCCTCGACGAGCTCGTGGGCCAGCAGCACCTGCTGGCACCCGGCTCACCGCTGCGACGACTGATCGAGGGCGACCAGCCGATGTCGCTGCTGCTGTGGGGCCCACCCGGAGTCGGCAAGACGACGATCGCCTCGATCGTCAGCCAGCAGACCGACCGGCACTTCGCCGAGGTCTCGGCGGTCGCGGCCGGCGTGAAGGAGGTACGGGCTGCGATCGATGCCGCGCGGTCCGAACTGGTCCGTACCGGCCGCGAGACGGTGCTCTTCGTCGACGAGGTCCACCGGTTCTCCAAGGCCCAGCAGGACGCGCTGCTCCCGGGCGTGGAGAACCGCTGGGTCTCGCTGGTCGCGGCCACCACGGAGAACCCGTTCTTCTCGGTGATCTCCCCGCTGCTGTCGCGGTCCCTGCTGCTCACGCTCGAGCCGCTCACCGATGACGACATCCGGCAAGTGGTGCGCGACGCGGTCGCCGACGAGCGCGGGCTGGACGGGTCGGTGCGGGTCGACGACGCCGCCCTCGACCAGCTCGTCCGCCTCGCCGGTGGGGACGCGCGGCGCTCCCTGACCTACCTCGAGGCGGCCGCGGGTGCTGCGACCTCCGACGGTGCCGGGGACGACGGCGTCGCGGTGGTCGACCTCGCGACCGTCGAGCGCGCCGTCGACCGGGCCGCGGTGCGCTACGACCGGCAGGGCGACCAGCACTACGACGTCACCTCGGCCTTCATCAAGTCCATCCGCGGCTCCGACGCGGATGCCGCCCTGCACTACCTGGCCCGGATGGTCGAGGCCGGCGAGGACCCGCGATTCATCGCCCGCCGCCTGGTGATCCTCGCCAGCGAGGACATCGGCCTGGCGGACCCCACCGCGCTGACCACCGCGGTCGCAGCGGCCCAGGCGGTCCAGCTGATCGGGATGCCCGAGGCGCGGCTCAACCTCGCCCAGGCGGTGATCGCGCTCGCGGTCGCCCCGAAGTCCAATGCGGTGATCAGCGCGATCGACGCCGCGCAGGCCGATGTCCGGGCTGGCAAGATCGGGCCGGTGCCGGCGCACCTGCGCGATGCCCACTACCGCGGTGCGAAGGACCTCGGACACGGCGTGCGCTACAAGTACGCCCACGACGAGCCGTACGGCGTGGCGGAGCAGCAGTACGCCCCGGACGTCGTCGGCGACGCGCGCTACTACCGACCCACCAATCTGGGCGCCGAGGCGGGCGTCAAGGAGCGCTGGGAGCGGCTGCGGGCGCTGATCCGGGGCGGTCGCACCGCGCGGTAGGGTCGGGCCCCATGGATGGCCCCCTGAGCGACCTGCCTGCGTGGGCGGTCTGGTTGGCGGGGGGTGCGCTCGTCGTCGCGCTCGTGGCGATGATCGCCCTCGGCTGGCTGACCGCGCGGACCGCGCGCGCCCTGCGGCGCACCACCGCCGCCCAGGAGGAGGCGCACGCGGAGCTGGCGGCCCTGCGTGCAGAGCTCGAACGGCGCACCCCGCCGCCGAGTCCCGGCGCGGTGCGCGACACCCACGCCGAGTACGTCATCACGGCGGTGGGGGAGTCGACCGGGGGCGACTCCGGTCCGGGTGCGGAGGTCGAGCGCAGGGTGACCGACGGACGGCAGTTCGCCGCCATCGCGCTGGGGGAGTCCCTCACACGCCTCGCGGTCATCGGCCACGGCCTGCGACGCGCGCTCGCCCCGGAGGCCCGCAATCGCATGGCGTTCGAGGCCCGCCGCGAGGTGCGCCGCTCGCGCCGGCAGCGCCGCGACGAGCTGCGGG
>JAJUGK010000050.1 GCA_029268205.1 Nocardioidaceae bacterium | reverse complement strand
GAGGCGCGCGTCGGGGCGCTGGCGCGCGTCTGGCGGCTCACCGCACCGGCCCGTGAGGCCTGCGACCGGGTGACCTGGCTGGCCGCGCCGAGGTCGGTGTCGTCGTCCTCGGGTCCCTCGTCGTCGTCGACGGTGACCAGCTCGGTGCTGGTCTCCTCGCGCTTGGTCAGCGCCGGGTCCTGCCCGGTGGTGTCGGCGTTGCCGGGGAAGGCCAGCGCGCCCACGCCGACCAGCGCAGCCAGTCCGAGGACTCCGCCGCCGACGACCTTGCCGCTGATCCGGCTGGCGATGGTGTGGACCTTCATCTCCTACCTCCTGCATCCCGAGACGGTGTCGGGCTCGTGGGTGTTGGCCACCAGCCTGGAACCCGGCAGTGAGGGGGAGGTGAGTCGTCGATGAGGTGTTTCTCATCCGGTGCGCCGGGACGGGATCGAACCGCCGACCGCTCGGGTGTAAACCGAGTGCTCTACCGCTGAGCTACCGACGCGCGCGCGGCACACCGTACCGCGTGGGAGACAGCGAACGGCCGCTGGCGTCTCGGGTCACCAGCGGCCGTTCGAGACAGAATCTTGCACCAGGTGGCCGCTCTTGTCATGCATTCGTCCCACATCGTGATCCGCGTCTCATCCGGCCGGCGTCGTCGATCCGCCGTCCACCGCGGCCAGGCCCGCCACATGCGCCGCGACCGACCGCGGGCGCGACGTCGCATGGTGGAGCCCCCAGCGCACCGTGCCCGCCCCGTCGAGCAGGAACGAGGAGCGCCGCGGAGCCCCGCGCTCCGGGTCGAGGACGCCGAACCCGGCGGCGACCGCACCGTGGGGCCAGAAGTCGCTCAGCAGCGGGAACGGCAGGCCCTCGACGTCGGCGAACGCCCGCTGGGTGAAGACCGGGTCGCAGGAGACCGCGACCAGGGTGGCGTCGACCGCGTCGAGCGCACGGGACAGGGCACCGCCCTGCGTCAGGTCCGCGGCGAGCTCGCGCAGCTCGGAGGTGCACACCCCGGAGAACGCGAAGGGGTAGAAGACCACCAGGCACGGACGACCCCGCAGGTCGGCCGATGCGACGTCGGCACCGTGCTGGTCCCGCAGCACGAAGTCGGGGGCGCGCTCCCCCACCGGCAGCGGCTCCGGCCCGGCGGCCTGGGTCATCAGTCCTGCTCCTTCAGCTCCCGCTTGAGGATCTTCCCGGTGGCGTTGCGGGGCAGCTCCTCGATGAACCGGATCTCCCGGGGCACCTTGTAGCGCGCCAGGTTCGCCTTCACGTGCGCCTTCAGCTCGTCCTCACTCACCTCATCACGGGCCACCACATAGGCGCGCAGCCGGGCCCCGAAGTCCGGGTCGTCGACGCCGACCGCTGCGGCCTCCGCGACCGCCGGGTGCCGCGCCAGGCAGTCCTCGACCTCCTGCGGGAAGACGTTCTCCCCACCCGAGACGATCATGTCGTCGTCGCGGCCCTCGACATACAGCAGTCCGTCGTCGTCGAAGTGGCCGCGGTCGCCGGACGACATCAGGCCGTCGACGACCTCCTTGCCGCCGCCGCCGGTGTATCCCTCGAAGAGCAGCTCGTTGCCGACGAAGATGCGGCCCGTGGTGCCCGGCGGCACCGGGCGCCCCCCGTCGTCGAGGATCCGGACCTCGGTGGCGTGCGGCGGCCGCCCCGCGGTGGCCGGCGACCGACGCAGGTCGGCGGGCTGCGCGACGCTCGCCCAGGCGACCTCGGTCGAGCCGTAGATCGAGTAGAGGTTGTCGCCGAACCGGTCCATCCAGCGGGTGGCGAGGTCACCGGGCAGGGCCGAGCCGGAGGAGGCGACGACCCGCAGCCGGGGCAGGTCGTACGCGGCGAGCTCCTCCTCGGGCAGCGCGAGGACCCGCTGGAGCATGACCGGGATGACCACGGCCGACTCGCAGCGCTCCTCGCGCAGGGTCTGCAGGAACTGCGCCGGGTCGAAGGTCCGCCGCAGCACCAGCGTCGACCCGAGCAGCATCGCGAGGGCGAAGTGCGCATACCCCCAGGTGTGGAACAGCGGAGCCGCGATGTGCGTGCGCCAGCCGAACCGCAGCGGCATCCGGGAGAGCAGCGCGACGGCCGCCGGGATGCCGGCCTCCTTGCGCGGCGCCCCCTTCGGCGTCCCGGTGGTGCCCGAGGTGAGGATGACGACCCGTGCGTGCCGGCGGGGCGGCGTCAGGTCGGTGTCGTCGTGCTCGGCGACCAGGCTCTCGATGGTCGGACCCGCGGGCGGGTCGGCGTCCTCGGTCCACCCCAGCACCCGGCGCTCGATGAGCGCCTGGGCCAGCAACCCGGTGAACTCCTCGTCGTGGATCACTGCACCGGGCCGCTCGCGCGCCAGCACGTCGGCCAGCTGCGGGCCGGCGAACGCAGTGTTGAGATAGAGCAGGTCGGCGCCGAGCCGCGCCACGGCGATCGACGCCTCGACGAAGCCGCGGTGGTTGCGGCACATGATCGCCACCGCGTCGCCCTCCCGTACGCCGAGCGCGGCCAGCCCGCGCGCCAGCGCGTTGGAGCGGCGGTGCAGCTCGGCGAAGGTCAGCGTGCCGCGTTCGTCGACGACGGCCGGCCGGTCGGGGTGGCGCACCGCGAGGCTCGCGAACCCCCCGGCCGGACCGGTGCCCCACTGCCTCAGGGTGCTGACCAGGCGGGCCAGCCGGGGCGGGGCGTAGGGGCGCACGACCCCGGCCCGGGCCAGCACCTTCAACGACACCGCGGCGTCGGGGAGCGTGGGCATCCTCGTCCTCTCGTCGGGTTTACCGCGGAACTGTAACCGCGAGTTACACACCGGTCGAGGGACCGTGGCGAGGCTTACTCCCTGAACCTGGCCGGGCGCTTCTCGAGGAACGCCGCGACGCCCTCGCGGCCGTCGCCGCCCGCGGCGAGGTCCCGGATGGCGAGCGTCTCGGCCCGCAGCCGGGTCTCGATCTCCCGCTCGGCGGCGGTGCGCACCAGCTGCTTGGCCGCGGCCTGCGCAGGTCCGGAGCCGTCGGCCAACCGGGCCAGCACCTCCTCGACCGTGGCGTCGAGATCGGCGGCCGGCACGACCCGCGCGACCAGTCCGGCCGCCGACGCCTCGCTCGCGGTGAGCGCGTCGTGCAGCAGGGCGAGCCGCAGCGTGCGGTGCAGTCCGAGGGTGTGGACCAGCAGGCTCGACCCGCCGTCCGGGCTCAGTCCGACCCGGCCGTAGGCCAGCACGAACTGCGCGTTCTCGGCGGCGACGATCACGTCGGCGGCCGCGGCGAGGGGGAAGCCGGCGCCGGCGGCGGTGCCCTGGACCTTGGCCACGACCACCGCGGGCATCCGCTGCAGTTCGCTGATGACCCGGTGCAGGGCGTCGGCGAGGTCGTCGATGTAGCGCCCGACGTCCTGTGCCCCGGCGAAGGCGCTCAGGTCACCGCCGACGCTGAAGAACCGGCCCTCGGCGGCGAGCAGGACGACGCGCGCCCCGTCGGCGCGGGCGCGCAGCACCGCGTCGGTGAGTGCGGCGACCGAGGCGAGGTCGACGGGGTTGCCGCGCGCGCCGTCGGTGAGGGTGATGCGGGCGATCCGGTCGGCGTAGGCGTACGACACCGGGGCTTCGGCGGGGGACGGCGACGTGGTCATCAGCGCCCCTTCCAGACCGGCGCGCGCTTCTCGGCGAAGGCGGTCGCGCCCTCCCTCGCGTCCTCGGAGGCGAACACCGGGGTCACGATCGGTCCCTGCTCCTCCCAGCTCTGGTCGAAGGACCAGTCGGCGCCCCGGTGGGCGAGCTCCTTGGTGACCCGGACGGCGAGCGGTCCGTTGGCCGCGATCGCTCCCGCGAGCTCCAGGGCCGCGTCGAGCGCTCCCCCGGGTTCGGCGAGCCGGTTGACCAGTCCCAGGTCCGTGGCCCGCTCGGCCGTGATCGGGTCGCCGGTCAGCAACAGCTCCAGCGCGATCGCCCGCGGGATCCGCTGGGCCAGGTGCAGCGCCGCTCCCCCGCCGGCGACCAGCCCCCGCTTCACCTCGGGCACGCCCAACTGTGCGGTCCGGGCGGCGACGACCAGGTCGCAGCCCAGGAGCAGCTCGAAGCCGCCGGCGACGGCATACCCCTCGACCGCGGCGATCAGCGGCTTGGCCGGCGGCTGCTGCACCAGCCCGCCGAAGCCGCGACCCTCGACGAACGGGACGTCACCGGTGACGAACGCCTTGAGGTCCATGCCCGTGCAGAAGGTCCCGCCGGCGCCGGTGAGCACACCGACCCGCAGCGTGTCGTCCCCGTCGAGCTCGGTGAAGGCGGCCGCGAGCGCCCGCGCCGTCTCCCCGTCGAGGGCGTTCTTGACCCGGGGCCGGTTGATGGTGATCACCAGGACGCCGTCGCGGCGCTCGGTGAGCACGACGTCGGCCGGCGCGCTCCCGGTCGCGCCCGTCGCCTCAGACATCGGTGACGCGGATGCCCGAGTGCGCCTTGTAGCGCCGGTTGATCGCGATCAGGTTCGCGGTGAGCGCCTCGACCTGGTGGGCGTTGCGCAGCCGGCCGCCGTACACGCCGCGGACGCCGGGGATCGTGTCGGCGAGCGCCTGGACCAGATCGGTGGCCGCCCGGTCGTCGCCCAGCACGAGCACGTCGGTGTCGACGCTCGCCTCGGGGTCCTCGAGCAGGACGGCGGAGACGTTGTGGAAGGCGCCGACGACGGTGCTGTCGGGCAGCAGCGCGCGGGCCTGCTCCGAGGCGGAGCCCTCCTCGACCTTCAGCGCATAGGGGCCCTGCTTGTCGAAGCCGAGCGGGTTGACGCAGTCGACGACGATCTTGCCGGCCAGGTGCGGCGCGAGCTCGGTGAGCAGCTCGCCGTGGCCGTCCCACGGCACCACGACGAGGACCACGTCACCGGCCGCGGCGGCACCGGCGTTGTCCTGCCCGGTGACGTCACCGCCGGTCGCCTCGGCGAGGGTGGCGGCGGTCTCGGCGGCCCGCTCGGCCGACCGGCTGCCGAGCACGACCTTGAGCCCCGCACTCGCGAACCGCCGGGCCAGGCCCCGGCCCTGCGGGCCGGTCCCTCCCAGGACGGCGATGGTCTTGCCGGTGATCTCCGCGGACAGGTCGCTCATGGGGCTTCGGGCTCCGTTCGTCAGGGCAGGGGGACCTACGATCCCAACCTGCCATGACCCGCGGGACCCCGGGGCGGGTGTCACCATCCGGGCGGCGCGGACCGCCCGGGCTCAGGCGCGCGCGTTCTTGGGGGCCAGCAGCCGGGTGGCCGCCCAGTCCTTGCTGACCGCGGCCGAGGTGGTCATCGCCAGACCGGCGACGTCGGCGGCCTCCGCCACGTCGGCGGGGTCGACGGTGCCGGGGCGGCCGACCTTCGGCGAGAGCAGCCAGATCACGCCGCCGTCGGCCAGGTCGGTGAGGGCGTCCATGAGGGCGTCGGCGAGGTCGCCGTCGTCGTCGCGCCACCAGAGGAGGACCGCGTCGACGACGTTGCCGTGGTCGCCGTCGACCATGTCGGCGTCCAGGGTGTCCTCGATCGCGATGCGGAGGGCGTCGTCGACATCCTCGTCCCAGCCGAGCTCCTGGACGACCATGCCCTTGCTGAAGCCGAGCCGGTCGCCGGCACCTACGGTGTCGTCGCCTGCGACGGACGCGCTCACCAGTCATTCCTCCTCGGGTTGCGGGGGCCGTGGGGGCACGGTCCCGGGGCGCTCGGTGCGCCTGCTGGCGTGTAGTCCAGCCGAAGAGGTCCCACCGGCGCAAGCCCGACGCCGGTTCGGGCGCGGCGGAACCACCCGGCTGTGCCGGGTGCTGGGACTACCCGCCGGTAGATTTCCTCCCCCGCGCGCACGTGACACGATGAAGCAGTGGCTACCACCGATGCTTCCGACACCAACGGGAACCAGAGCGGGAACGACACCGCGGCGTCCAGGCCCACCGGCCAGACCCCGCCCGTGATCCACGAGGGACTGCCCACTCAGCTCCCCGACATCGACCCCGAGGAGACCGCCGACTGGCTGGCCTCGCTCGACGCGCTGCTCGACGAGCGCGGGGGGTCCCGGGCCCGCTACGTGATGCTCAAGCTGCTCGAGCGCGCCCGCGAGCGCAACGTCGGCGTGCCGGCCCTGCGCAGCACCGACTACATCAACACCATCCCCCCGGAACGGGAGCCGTGGTTCCCCGGCGACGAGGAGATCGAGCGGCGGATCCGCGCGTTCATCCGCTGGAACGCCGCGGTGATGGTCTCCAGCGCCAACCGCAAGGGGCTCGAGGTCGGCGGCCACATCGCGACCTACCAGTCCTCCGCCTCGCTCTACGAGGTCGGCTTCAACCACTTCTTCCGCGGCAAGGACCACCCCGGCGGCGGCGACCAGATCTACATCCAGGGTCACGCCTCGCCGGGCATCTACGCCCGTGCCTTCCTCGAGGGCCGCCTCACCGACACCCAGCTGTCGCGGTTCCGCCAGGAGGTCCAGCACGGCCCCGGCGCGGGCCTGGCGTCCTATCCCCACCCGCGGTTGATGCCGGACTTCTGGGAGTTCCCCACCGTCTCGATGGGGCTGACCGCGATCAACGCGATCTACCAGGCCCGGTTCAACCGCTACCTGCACAACCGCGGCGTGAAGGACACCTCCGACCAGCGCGTGTGGGCGTTCCTCGGTGACGGCGAGATGGGCGAGCCCGAGTCGCTGGGCGCCATCGGCCTGGCCGCGCGCGAGGAGCTCGACAACCTGACCTTCGTGGTCAACTGCAACCTGCAGCAGCTCGACGGACCGGTCCGCGGCAACGGGAAGATCATCCAGGAGCTGGAGTCCTACTTCCGCGGCGCCGGGTGGAACGTCATCAAGGTCGTCTGGGGCCGCGAGTGGGACGACCTGCTCGCCCGCGACGTCGACGGCGTCCTGGTCAACCGCATGAACCAGACCCCCGACGGTCAGTTCCAGACCTACTCCGTCGAGGACGGCGCCTACGTCCGCGACCACTTCTTCGGCACCGACCCGCGGCTGCGCGCGATGGTCGAGCACCTCTCCGACCGGCAGATCCAGAAGCTGCCGCGCGGCGGCCACGACTACCGCAAGGTGTACGCCGCCTTCAAGGCCGCCACCGAGCACGTCGGGCAGCCGACGGTGATCCTCGCCAAGACCATCAAGGGCTGGACCATCGACTCGCTGGAGGGCCGCAACGCGACCCACCAGATGAAGAAGCTCGACAAGGACGCGCTCAAGCGGTTCCGCGACCGGCTCTACCTGCCGATCTCCAACAAGGACATCGACGAGGCCGACATCGCGCCGTTCTTCCACCCCGGGGCCGACTCCCCCGAGGTCGAGTACATGCTCGAGCGGCGGCGCGCGCTCGGCGGTTCGCTGCCCAAGCGCGTCAACCGGTCCTCGCTGCCGAAGCTGCCCGACGACAAGATGTACGCCGAGCTCAAGCAGGGCTCGGGCAAGAACGCCATCGCCACCACGATGGCGCTCGTGCGTCTGCTGCGCGATCTGATGCGCGATCCCGAGATCGGTCGCCGGATCGTGCCGATCGCGCCCGACGAGTACCGCACCTTCGGTATGGACTCGATGTTCCCCACCGCCAAGGTCTACAGCCCGCACGGACAGAACTACGAGTCCGTCGACCGCAACATGCTGCTGGCCTACAAGGAGTCGACCGAGGGTCAGCTGCTGCACGAGGGGATCTCCGAGGCCGGCGCGGTGGCGTCGGCGACGGCGGCCGGGTCGGCCTACACGACCCACGGGGAGCACATGATCCCCTTCTACATCTTCTACTCGATGTTCGGCTTCCAGCGCACCGGCGACTCGATCTGGGCGATGGCCGACCAACTGGCCCGCGGCTTCCTCGTCGGCGCCACCGCCGGCCGCACCACCCTCACCGGCGAGGGCCTGCAGCACGCCGACGGGCACTCGCCGCTGCTCGCGGCGACGAACCCGGCAGTGGTCCACTACGACCCGGCGTTCGCCTACGAGGTCGCCCACATCGTGCGCAGCGGTCTGCACCGCATGTACGGCGCCAGCGACGAGCACCCCGACGGCGAGGACGTGATCTTCTACCTCACCGTCTACAACGAGCCCGTCGCCCAGCCGGCCGAGCCCGACGACCTCGACGTCGAGGGCCTGCTCAAGGGCCTCTACCACCACGCCGTGCCGCCACAGGTCGCCGGCAGGGACGGCGGCCCGGTCCCGCGGGTGCAGCTGCTCGCCTCCGGCGTCGGCCTGCCCTGGGTCACCGAGGCGCAGCGGATCCTCGCCGAGGACTGGGGGGTCGCGGCCGACGTGTGGTCGGTGACCTCGTGGAACGAGCTGGCCCGCGACGCGATCGAGGCCGACCGCTGGAACCTCCTCCACCCCGGCGAGCAGCCCCGGAGGCCGTACGTGGCCGACAAGCTGCAGGCCGTCGAGGGTCCGGTGGTCGCGGTGAGCGACTACATGCGCGCGGTGCCGCTGCAGATCGCGCAGTGGGTGCCGACCGACTACCACGTCCTGGGCACCGACGGTTTCGGGTTCGCCGACACCCGGCCGGCCGCCCGGCGGTACTTCCAGGTCGACGCGGAGTCGGTCGTGGTCCAGGCGCTGGCGGCGTTGGCGCAGCGGGGCGAGATCCCCGTCGACGTCGTGGCCGAGGCCGCCACGCACTACCGCATCGACGACCCGACGGCGGTCGCCGGACGCGAGCAGGAGGGCGGCGACGCGTAGGCCCGACTGATCAGGCCGACACCTGCGTCGGCCCGCTGGCGGTCGCCTCGACCGGGGCCGGCACGGGCGCGCCGTTCCTGAGGAGCGCGCGCCACCGTCCCCGGTGGTAGGTGGCCGCCGGCGTCTGCTCGACGAACGCCCGCAGCAGTTCCACGAACCGCTCGGGGTGCTCCTTGTGGGGGAAGTGCCCGGCGCCGTCGATGACCTCGACCCAGGCGCCGGGGGCCACCGTCGCGACGTGGTCGGCGTGCTTGGCGGGGATGACCTGGTCGGCGCTGCCCCACACGACGCACATCGGCATCGCCTGGGTGAGATAGGCCCGGTCGACCATGGTCACGACCTGGCCGCGCCAGTCGACGACGGCGCGGACGACGTGGCGGATCGCGGCCCGGGCACGCGGGTCGGCGAAGGACTCATAGATCGTCGCGACCTCGTCGAGGTCGCGCACCAGCGGCAACCGCGTGCGGGCCAGTGCGCGCAGGCCGCCGGCGCCGACGTGGCGCACGCCCGGCATGGTCAGCACCGCCAATGCCTGGTGGAAGCCGGGGAGTGTGATGGCGCGGATCACCGGCGTCACCTCGGGACCCAGGCCACCGGGTGCGACCAACATCAGCCGCTCGGTGCGCTCGGGGAACTGGTAGGCGAACTGCATCGCCACCCCGCCGCCGAAGCTGTGCCCGACCACCGTGACCTTGTCGATGCCGAGGACGGTGAGCAGGTCCCGCATGCCGTTGGCGTAGCCGCCCAGCGAGTAGTCGGCGCGCGGCTTGTCGGACTCCCCGTGTCCGAGCAGGTCGGGGGCGATGACGGTGAAGTGCTCGGCCAGCGCCCCGATCACCGGCGCCCAGGTCGTGTGGTCACAGCCCAACCCGTGCAGGAGCAGCAGGGCGGGGCCCTCGCCGGCCTTCACGTACGCCCGCCGGTGCCCGTGGATGGTGACGTGCTGGACCTCCGGTCGGCTCCCGGTCTGGCTCATCACGACCTCCCGTCGTTGACACCTGTCACCACCAGTGTGCGCCACGATCGGCAACAAACCGTCCGACCTGACCGGAACCGGCGTGGTCGACTACTGTGCCGCAGGTGGCCAAGACCAGGTCCGGTGGTCCCACCCCGCGGCAGCACCGCGCCCGGGTGGCCCAACGCGTACGCCGCTCCTCGGGCCGGCTGGTCACCACCGCCACTGCGCGGATGGAGGCCGAGATGGCCTGGTTCCGCGAGCTCTCGGCCGAGGACCGCTCCTGGATCGGGTTGATCGTCGAGGCCGGCGTCCAGTCGTTCGTCACCTGGTACCGCGACCCGGAGGCCACCGCCGTGCCGGCCGCCGACGTCTTCGGCGCCGCACCGCGCACCCTCACCCGGGTGGTCAGCCTCCGCCAGACCGTGGAGCTGGTGCGGCTCACCATCGAGGTGGTCGAGGAGAACGTCGCCGACATCGTCGGCCCCGACGACGCCGAGAGCATCCGGGAGGCGATCACCCGCTACGCCCGCGAGGTCGCCTTCGCCACCGCGGAGGTCTACGCCCGCGCGGCGGAGATGCGCGGCGCGTGGGACGCGCGGCTCGAGGCGCTGGTCGTCGACACGATCCTGCGCGCCGAGGCCGACGACACCCTCACCTCGCGGGCCAGTGCGCTGGGATGGCGCGGCGACGGCGAGGTCGCGGTGGTGCTGGGGTACGCCGACACCGCCAGCGCGACGGCGATCGACGACGTCCGCCGCAGCGGTCGGACCCACGGGTTCGAGGTGCTGGGGGCCGTCCAGGGCGACCGATTGGTCGCGGTGGTCGGCGGTCTGACTCCCGGGGACGCCACCGCAGTCGAGGTCGCCGGCCGGTGCGTCGCGGAGCACTGCGGCCCCGGTCCGGTGGTCATCGGTCCGGCCACCCGCTCGCTGGCCGAGGCGCACCTCTCCGCCCGCGCGGCGGTCGCCGGGTTGCGGGCGGCCGCAGGTTGGCCCGACGCCCCGCGCCCGGTCAGCACCGCAGACCTGCTGCCCGAGCGCGCCCTCGCCGGCGACGGCCACGCCCGGCGGCAACTGGTCGTCGACGTCTTCGACCGGCTGCTCGCCCACCGCGACCTGCTGGCCACGCTCGCGGCGTACGCCGACCACAACGGGTCGGTCGAGCGCACCGCCCGGGCGTTGTTCGTCCACGCCAACACCGTGCGCTACCGCCTGCGCCGCATCGTCGATGTCACCGGGCTCGACCCCACCGATGCCCGGGACGCCTACACCCTGCGTGTGGCCGTGACTCTGGGCCGCCTCAGCCACGCCGATTGACGTCCCTCCGACGACGGGCGGGCGGGGTCGTGCCCGTCCCGCGGCACCACGGCGCTTTTGGAGGAACCCCACAAGTTCTCGGCGATGCTTTCGTGCGCGCCGAGCGGGGTGCCGGCACCGTCCGACGGCACAGTGGGACCCGTGCTCGTCATCGTCGCCCCCGGACAGGGGTCCCAGTCCCCCGGCTTCCTCACCCCCTGGGTGGCCGACCCCGTCTTCGCCGCCCGCATGCGCTGGCTCTCCGCCGTCGCCGGCATGGACCTGATCCACTACGGCACCGAGGCCGATGCGGAGACCATCCGCGACACGGCCGTGGCCCAGCCCCTGCTCGTCGCCTCCGGGCTGGTGGCGGCCCTCGAGCTCTTCCCGCACCCGGCCGACGCGTTCGGACGCATCGGCGCCGTGGCCGGCCACAGCGTCGGGGAGCTCACCGCGGCCGCCGGCGCCCGCGCGATCACCGCCGAGCAGGCGATGGTCCTGGTCCGCGAGCGGGGACGCGCGATGGCCGAGGCCGCGGCGCGCCGCGAGACCAGCATGACCGCCGTCCTCGGCGGCGACCGCGACGAGGTGCTGGCCGCGTTGGAGCGGCACGGACTCACCCCGGCCAACGACAACGGGCCGGGTCAGATCGTGGCCGCCGGCACCCGGGAGCAGCTCGACGCGCTGGCAGCGGAGCCGCCGACCCGGGCCCGCCTCATCCCGCTCCAGGTCGCCGGCGCCTTCCACACCGAGCACATGGCCCCGGCCGTGGACGTGCTGGAGGATCTCTCGCGCGCGGTGTCCACCCACGACCCGCGGACCCCGCTGATCTCCAACCGTGACGGCCAGGTCGTCCACGACGGCCAGGACGTGGTGCGCCGCATCGTGTCCCAGGTGGCGAACCCCGTGCGCTGGGATCTGTGCCTGGAGACGATGCGCGACCTCGGCGTCACCGGCATCCTCGAGGTTCCGCCCGCGGGCACCCTCACCGGCATCGCCAAGCGCGCCCTGAAGGGGGTCGAGACCTTCGCGCTCAAGACCCCCGACCAGCTCGAGGAGGCGCGGGCCTTCTGCGAGCGGCACGGCACCCCCTCCACCCTCGACACCAACCCGACGTGGCGACTGGTCGTGGCTCCGGCGAAGGGCACCTTCCGCGCCAGCGACGCGTGCCCGGAGGGCGGCCTGATCGCGGCACGCGCGCCGATCGGCGAGATCGAGAGCCTGCGGGACCGCACCGCGGTCACCGCCCCGCACGGCGGCACCGTCGTCGAGTGGCTGGTCGAGGACGGCGACCTGGTCGCGCCCGGCCAGCCGCTGCTCCGGCTGCACCCGGAGGGCGTCCCCGCATGAGCCCGACCCAGCGCACGGGGTTGCGCAGCGCGGCGGCCACCGGTCACGCCCGCGCGCTCGGGATCGGTGCGTACCGACCGAGTCGGATCGTCCCCAACGCCGAGATCGTCGACGCGATCGACTCCAGCGACGAGTGGATCCAACAGCGGTCGGGCATCCGCAGCCGGCGGTGGGCCGAGCCGCACGAGACGGTGCAGATGATGTCCGTCGCGGCGGCCCGCGAGGCGATCGCCCACGCCGGCATCGCCGCCGGGCAGATCGACGCGGTCGTGGTCGCCACCGTTTCCCACATGCTGCAGACCCCGGCCGTCGCGCCCGCGGTCGCCCACGAACTGGGACTCGAGCGCCCGGTCGCCTTCGACATCTCCGCAGCCTGCGCCGGCTTCTGCCACGGGGTGGGGATCGGCAACGACATGATCCGCGGCGGCAGCGCCCGGTACGTGCTGGTCGTGGGTGTCGAGCGGCTCTCCGACATCACCGACCCCACCGACCGTGGGACGGCCTTCATCTTCGCCGACGGTGCCGGGGCGATGATTCTCGGTCCCTCCGACGAGCCGGGCATCGGCCCCGTGGTCTGGGGCTCCGACGGCGAGCAGTTCGACCTGATCCGCCAGCGCGAGGACTGGCGCGACGTGCTCGACGCCGCCGACCCCCGGATGCCGCACCTGGTGATGCAGGGCTCGGCGGTCTTCCGGTGGGCATCCTTCGAGATGGCCAAGGTCGCCCGCGAGGCCCTCGACCGCGCCGGCATCACCGTCGACGACCTCGACCTCTTCGTGCCCCATCAGGCCAACAACCGCATCACCGATGCGATGGCCCGCGCGATCAAGCTCCCCGACCGCGTCCGCATCGCCCGCGACATCGCCGAGCAGGGCAACACCTCGGCTGCCTCCGTCCCGCTGGCCCTGCACCGGATGCTGGCCGACGGCGAGGCCCGCAGCGGCGACCTGGCGCTGCTGATCGCGTTTGGCGCGGGCCTGGCCTACGCCGCCCAGGTCGTCCGCGTCCCCTGACCGACCGACCCCCAGATCCGCCGGCCCGACGACCGTCGCCGGCACCGCAGAAGAACCGAGCAGAAGGAGACCGCCGTATGGCCACCACCGAGGAGATCCGCGCCGACCTCGCGGAGATCGTGAACGAGGTCGCCGGGATCGAGCCCGCCGACGTCCAGCTCGACAAGTCCTTCGTCGACGACCTCGACGTCGACTCGCTGTCGATGGTCGAGGTGGTGGTCGCCGCCGAGGAGAAGTTCGGCGTGACCATCCCCGACGACGAGGTCAAGAACCTCAAGACCGTGGGTGACGCCGTCGCCTACATCGAGCGCGCCCAGAACGGCTGAACCCCATGAGCACCCGCGTCGTCGTCACCGGTCTCGGCACCACCTCCCCCGTCGGGGGTGACGTGCCGAGCACCTGGGCCGCGCTGGTGGGCGGGGTCTCGGGAGTCGCCCCGCTCGCCCACGACTGGGCCGAGCAGCTCGGGACGCGGATCGCGGCCGAGGTCGCGGTCGACCCCGGCGAGGTGCTCGACCGGGTCAAGGCCCGCCGGCTCGACCGCTCGGGCCAGCTCGCGCTGGTCGCTGCGCTCGAGGCGTGGGCCGACAGCGGCTTCGCCGACGCGGCCCCCGACCCGCTCCGGGTCGGGGTCGCGATGGCCTCCGGCATCGGCGGGGTCACCACACTGCTGTCGAACTACGACGCCCTGAAGGAGAAGGGACCGCGCCGGGTCTCCCCGCTGGCGATCCCGATGCTGATGCCCAACGGTCCCGCGGCGGCGATCGGCCTGACGATCGGCGCCAAGGCCGCGGTGCACACGCCGGTCTCCGCCTGCGCCTCGGGCAACGAGGCGATCGCGCTCGGCATCGACCAGATCCGCCTCGGTCGTGCCGATGTGATGGTCGTCGGCGGCACCGAGGCAGCGGTCCACCCGCTGCCGATCGCCGCCTTCGGCCAGATGATGGCGCTCTCGAAGCGCAACGACGAGCCCGAGCGCGCCTCCCGCCCGTGGGACACCGGCCGCGACGGCTTCGTCCTCGGTGAGGGTGCCGCCGTCCTGGTGCTGGAGTCCGAGGAGCACGCACGGGCCCGGGGCGCCACGGTGTATGCCGAGGCCGCCGGCGCCGGCATCACCGCCGACAGCCACGACATCGCGCAGCCCGACCCCGAGGGGCTCGGCGCCACCCGCGCGATGACGATGGCGCTGCAGCAGGCCGGCCTCGCCGCCGAGGACGTCCATCACGTCAACGCGCACGCGACGTCGACCCCCCAGGGCGACCTCGCCGAGGCGAAGGCGATCCGGGCCGCGCTCGGCGCCGCCGCCGACCGGGTCGTGCTGACCTCGACCAAGTCGATGACCGGTCACCTCCTCGGCGCGGCCGGGGCGCTGGAGTCGGTCGCCACCGTCCTGGCGCTGCGCGACCGCGTCGTCCCGCCGACCATCAACCTCGAGGACCCCGAGGACATCGGCATCGAGATCGCCCGCGGCAAGCACCCGCTGCCCGACGGCCCGATCGCGGCGCTGAACAACTCCTTCGGGTTCGGCGGCCACAACGTCGCCATCGCCTTCCGGAGCGCCTGATGACCCAGACCGCCGCACCCGCCACCCCGACCAGCAGCCGTCCCGGCGACCGCAAGCCGCCCCGCGAGCAGGACCCGCGGCACCCCGGCCGCCGGTTGGCCGCACTCCTCGACGAGGGCACGCTGGTGCCGCTGACCGAGGACGACGGGTCGGGCATGCTCGCCGCGACCGGTCGTGTCGACGGCACGCCGGTGGTCGCCTTCTGCTCCGACCCCACGGTCATGGGCGGTGCGATGGGCGAGGTCGGGTGCCGGGTCGTCGTGCACGCCTACGAGCGCGCCCTGGCCGACGGCGTGCCGATCATCGGGCTGTGGCACTCCGGCGGCGCCCGGCTCGCCGAGGGCGTGCTCTCGCTGCACGCCGTCGGGGAGATCTTCCGCGCGATGACGCAGGCCTCGGGGCGGATCCCCCAGGTGTCGGTGGTCCTGGGCCCCGCCGCGGGTGGTGCGGCGTACGGTCCCGCGTTGACCGACGTGGTGGTCCTCGGTCCGGAGGGGCGGATCTTCGTCACCGGGCCCGACGTCGTCCGCTCGGTCACCGGCGAGGACGTCGACATGCTGCGGCTGGGTGGTCCCGAGCCGCACGGACGTCGCTCCGGCGTGGTCCACCTCGTCGCCGACTCCGAGCAGGAGGCGCTCGACCACGCCCGCGCGGTCGCGGTCCTGCTGGGCGCCCAGGGCAGTCTCGAGGTCGACGCCGTCGCCGACCGCGACCTCGGAGCACTGCTCCCGGAGTCGCCCCGGCGCGCCTACGACGTGCACCCGCTCGTCGAGGCGGTCCTCGACGAGGGCACCGCGGTGGAGCTGCACGCCCGCTGGGCGCCCAACATCGTGACCAGCCTGGGGCGCTTCGGCGGCCGTACCGTCGGGGTGATCGCCAACAACCCGCTCCGCCTCGGCGGGTGCCTGGACTCCCTCTCGGCGGAGAAGGCCTCCCGGTTCGTGCGGATGTGCGACGCGTTCGGCGTCCCCCTCGTGGTGCTCGTCGACGTGCCGGGTTACCTCCCCGGCGTCGGGCAGGAGTGGGATGGCGTGGTGCGGCGCGGCGCGAAGTTGCTGCACGCCTTCGGCGAGGCGGTCGTCCCCCGAGTCACCCTGGTGACCCGCAAGACCTACGGCGGGGCCTACATCGCGATGAACTCCCGCTCCCTCGGCGCGACCAAGGTCTTCGCCTGGCCGGGCGCGGAGGTCGCCGTGATGGGCGCGGTGGCCGCGGTCCGCATCCTGCACCGCCGCAAGCTGGCCGACGTCGCCCCCGAGGTCCGGCACCGGGTCGAGGCGGAGTTGGCCGCCGAGCACGAGCGGATCTCCGGTGGGGTCGAGAAGGCCGTCGAGATCGGCGTGGTCGACGAGATCGTCGCCCCCGACCGCACGCGCTCCGCGCTCGCCCGGGCGATCGCCGACGCCGGCCAGGTCCCGCGCGGCCAGCACGGCAACATCCCGCTGTGAGACCTAGGTGTACTGACCGGACACGTTGATCAATCGTGTGAAGGGCGGCTGATTGGCGCAGGCAGTGTGGGGCCGATGGTGGTTGTAGTGGTGCAGCCACGCCTTGAGCGCGTCCCGGCGCTCTTGCTCTGACTGGTAGCAGCGGGCAT
>JAJUGK010000049.1 GCA_029268205.1 Nocardioidaceae bacterium | reverse complement strand
CGGCGGGCCAGGTGCCGCCGAACCACTCCGTCCTCAACCCGCCGTCGATCAGCACCGCAGCGCGTACGCCGTCGTGCTGCTGGGCGAGGGTCTGGGCGGGGACGACGCCGTAGGAGATGCCGCCCACCGCGAACCCCGGTGGTGAGGCCCTGGACGTGGTGGAACAGCAGCAGGTGCGCCATCGGGGCAGCGTGCCACCGGTGGCGCGATCGTGTCGATGAGAAAGTCCTCATCGACCGCTCACCGGCGCTTTACGGGTCGGGCCCAGTCTGGACGACGTCAGTTCCCCTCGACCCAGGAGTTCCCATGCGTCGTCTCACCACCGCGTTGCTCGCTCCCGTCACGCTCGCTCTCTCGGCCGGCCTCCTCGTCTCCGTCCCGACCGCCGCGCACGCCGATGACCGCCGCTGCGTCGGGACGATCCGGGCGGTCGCCGTCGGCGACAACATCGTCGTGCCGCGCGGCAAGACCTGTCGCCTGCTCGGCACCCGCGTCGACGGTGACGTCAAGGTGCGCAAGGGTGCGCGCCTGGTCGCCCGCGGGGTCCGCGTGGACGGCAACATCCAGGGCAAGCACCAGCGCCGCGTCGTGGTCACCGCCCGCAAGGTCAACGGCAAGCTGGTCCGCTCCCGGATCGACGGCAACATCCAACTCGAGCGTGGTCGTCGGGGCGGCAAGATCGCCCGCACCGTCGTCGACGGCGACATCCAGCTCTTCGGCAACCGCGGCCGGTTCGTCGTCCGCCGCAACGTGGTCGACGGCAACCTGCAGTGCAAGAACAACAAGCCCAAGCCGGTCGGCGCCAACAACCGGGTGAACGGCGACAAGGAGAACCAGTGCCGCGGGATGTGAGCTGACCGGGCGGCGTACGCTCGCCCCCCGTGGATGACGTCTCGGCCCTGACCCTCGCGCTGCTCGCCCTCGCAGGGCTCACGGCCGGGTTCGTCGACGCGGTCGTCGGCGGGGGAGGCCTCATCCAGCTGCCCGCGCTGGTCGTGGGCCTCCCCGGCGCCTCCCCGGTGCAGGTGCTGGCGACCAATAAGCTCGGGTCCGTCTGCGGCACCACGGTCAGCGCCGCGACCTACTACCGCCGCGTCAGACCCGACCCACGCACCTTCCTCCCGCTGATGGGGTGCGCCTTCCTCGGGTCGGTCGGCGGGGCCTTCGTCGCCTCGCTGATCCCGCGCTCGGCGTTCGACCCGATCATCCTGGTCGTGTTGGTCGTGGTGGGCGGGTACGTCGTGCTCAAGCCGGAGCTGGGGGCGGTGACCGCGCTGCGGTTCGCTGGGCGCCGCCACACCGGCGCGGCCATGGCGGCGGGCGCGATCGTCGGGTTCTACGACGGAGCGCTCGGGCCGGGCACCGGCTCGTTCTTCGTGTTCTCGCTCGTGGGCCTGCTCGGCTACAACTTCCTCGAGGCCAGCGCCAAGGCCCGGATGGCCAACTGGGCCACCAACGTCGCCGCGCTGTGCGTCTTCGTCCCGCACGGGGCGGTGCTGTGGGACATCGGCCTGGTGATGGGCGGGGCCAACCTGGTCGGCGGGTATCTCGGCGCCCGGCTCGCGGTCGCCCGCGGCGCGCGGTTCGTCCGCATCTTCTTCATGGTCGTCGTCGCAGCGTTCATCGTCACCATCGGCAGCGACGTGCTGGGTCTACGGTGAGCCAGTGTCGTCCAGCGCCCCGTCCACCGTGTCGCTGACGGTGGCCCGCCCGGCCACCGTCGAGATCGAGATCAAGCGCTCGCGCTTCCGCGCCGACATCGTCCGGGTCAGTACCGAGGACGAGGCCCGGGCGCTGGTCGAACGCCTGCGCCGCGAGCACTGGGACGCCCGGCACCACTGCTCGGCGTTCGTGTTGGGCCCCGACCGGCCCGGCGGGGAGATCCAGCGCTCCAACGACGACGGTGAGCCCGCCGGCACCGCGGGCGCACCGATGCTCGAGGTGCTGCGCGGCCGCGAGCTCGTCGACGTGGCCGTCGTCGTGACCCGCTGGTTCGGCGGGGTGCTGCTGGGAGCCGGTGGCCTCGTGCGGGCGTACGGCGATGCGGTGCGGGCCGCGTGCGACGAGGCCGGGGTCCAGCGCCGCGAGCTGCGGCGTACGGGCTCGCTCACGGTCGGTCACGCCGACGCCGGCCGCGCCGAGAACGAGCTGCGGGCCCGAGGGGTGGTCGTCACCGGCACGACGTACGGCGCCTCCGGCGTCGAGCTCGCGCTGGCCGCGGGGGCCGAGCGCACCGCCGAGGTCGACGCGGCCGTCGCGGCGGTCACCGCAGGCGCGACAGCCGTGGAGTGGGGCGACACCGCCTGGGTCGACGTCTGATCCCCTCCGGGCGCTGACGCCGACGGCGTAGCCTGCGCTGCATGAGCGTCACCGCACCCCGCTGGATCACCGTCTTCGTCGACGTCCCCGACGAGGACTTCGAGCCGACGGTGCGGTTCTGGGCCGAGGCGCTCGGCGGCCGGGTGTCGCCGGCGCGCGGCCTGCACGGTGAGTTCGTCACGGTGATCCCGAGCACGGGGCACCCGGTGCTCAAGCTGCAGAAGCTGCACACCGGCGCGGCCCGCGTCCACCTCGACCTGCACGTCGACGACGTCGACGCCGCCACCCAGGGCGCGCTGGCGGCCGGCGCCGCCCTCATCGCCGACCCTGACGAGCTCGGCTACGCCGTGCTGCGCTCCCCGGCGGGCCTGGCGTTCTGCTTCGTCGACGACCCGGCCGCGCCGGAGACCGATGTGCACGCCGACGGCGACCGGTGCTCGCTGGAGCAGGTCATGATCGACGTCCCGGAGGCGCAGTTCGCCGAGGAGACCGCGTTCTGGTCGGCCATCACCGGCTGGGCGGCGCACGGCGGCGGTGCTGCGTTCCCCGAGTTCGGCTGGTTCGAGCAGCCGCGCACGATGCCGGTGCGGTTGATGGCCCAGCGGGTCGGCGACGACACCGCGCGCCTCCACCTCGACCTCCGGGTCCCCGACCTCGAGGGTGGAGTGGCACTGCTCGAGCGCGCGGGGGCGCGCGCCACCGGCGCGGGGGGCGAGTTCTGGCGGGTGCTGCAGGACCCAACCGGCACGCTGGTCTGCGCCTCCCACCACCAGGACCACTAGCGCGGGACCGGGTAGCGCTCCACCTTGCGCACCGCGCGGTCCCAGGTGAGCAGACCGTTCAGCTCGCCGGCGACGTCGGTGAGCTGGGTGTAGACCGTCGCGGCGACGCCCCGCTCGCGCGCTGGACCGAGCTCCTCGCGCTCGGCCCGCGCCAGGGTCTGCGCGAGCTCCTCGGGCGAGGTGACGGCGTGGTAGCCGAACGCCTCGGTGCCGACATGGTGCCCGGGTACGACGAGCTGGTGGCCGCCGTACTCGCCGATCACCAGCGCCCGGCCGCGCTCCCGCTCGGTGCGCAGCATCCGCGGGTTGACCCGCACCGGCCGCCCGTAGACGTGCAGTGACCGGACGTGCCCGTACTCCGCCGGACCGGCTCCGCCCTGGTCGTGCCAGCCGCTGGCGGGGACGATCGGCCGGGTGGGGTCGAGGTCGTGCAGTCGGCCGGTGAGCCGGCGGGTGTCGAACTGTCCCCACCCCTCGTTGAACAGCACCCACACGACCACCGACGGGCTCGAGGCCAGCAGCGCGACCGTGCGCTCGAGGTCGCGCTCGAAGGCGTCCCTCCCCGCGGCGTCCTCCCGGCCGAACAGGGCGTGGCGTCGCGGTCCCCGGTCGGCCAGGCGTACGGGTCGGAGCCCCGGCAGCTGCGTCACCGAGGAGCGGTAACGGCCCCCACCGTTGACGAGGTCCTGCCAGACGAGGATCCCGAGCCGGTCGCAGTGGTGGTAGAAGCGCAGCGGCTCGATCTTCACGTGCTTGCGCAGCATGGTGAAGCCGAGGTCGCGCACCGCGTGCAGGTCGTGCAGCAGCGCCTCGTCGGACGGCGGGGTGAGCAGTCCGTCGGGCCAGTAGCCCTGGTCGAGGACGCCGACCATCGGCTGCACGCGGCCGTTGAGCCAGAAGACCGGCGCGCCGTCGGGGTCCTGCGGGGGCGGGGCGACGGCGATGGTGCGCATGCCGACGTAGCTGCGCACCTCGTCGAGCACCCGGCCGTCGGTGTCGTCGGGGTCCTCGAGATGGACCAGCACGTCGTAACAGAACGGATCTGCCGGCGACCACAGCCGCGCATGGGGGAGGGGTACGTCGACGGGTACGCCGGTCCGCGCCCGCACCGTCGACTCGCCGACGCGCACCACCGCGGTGGCCGGCGCGCTGCTGCGCACCGTCACCCGCACCGCGGTGCGGGCCGGGTCGTCCGGGTCGACCAGCGGCGTGAGGTCGATGCCGACGACGTGCACCTGCGGCACCGCCTCGAGCCAGACGGTCTGCCAGATGCCGGACTGGGCGGGATACCAGATCTCGCCGGGGCACAGGCGCTGCTTGCCGCGAGCGCCCGGGCCGGTGTCGGTCGGGTCCGCGACCTCGAGGGTGAGGTCACCGAAGCCGCGGACGAACGCGTCGGTCACGTCGAGGGTGAACGGCCAGAAGCCGCCGTCGTGCCGGCCCACCTCGTCTCCATCCACCCGGACGACGCAGGACTGGTCGACCGCGCCGAGATGCAACAGCAACCGATGGTCGGGTCGGCGCAGCTGCTGCGGGACGACCACCCGCCGCCGGTAGTGCAGCGTCTCGTCCGGCCGGAGCGGGCGGCCGTCGCGACCCGAGCGCGACAGGGCGGTCTCCGGGGAGAACGGCACCACGATGTGGCCGTCGTACTCCTCCGGGGCCGGCGCCGGCGCCCCCGTGGCGCGGACCGCGAAGTCCCACCAGCCGTTGAGGGTGCTCCACGCGCCGTCGCGCACCAGCTGCGGTCGGGGATGCTCGGGCCAGGGGTCCTCCGGGTCGAGGTCGCGCCCCCACTGCGTCAACACCGTGTCATCACGGCCCGAGCCTACGGACCTTCACCGGGTGTTCACCTGCGGGCGACCCGGGGTCCACGCTCCCGATGGGGATCTCTGGCCTGCTGGAGGCATGACGCAGCCGACGTTGCCCACCGGCCCGGTCGTCATCGCGCACCGAGGGGCCAGCGGCTACCGACCCGAGCACACGCTCGCGGCGTACCGGATGGCGATCCGCCAGGGCGCGGACTACATCGAGCCCGACCTGGTCTCCACCCGGGACGGCGTCCTGGTGGCGCGGCACGAGAACGAGATCTCGCAGACCACCGACGTGGCGCTGCGCCCGCAGTTCGCCGACCGGCGGACGACGAAGGTCGTCGACGGCCGCGAGCTGACCGGCTGGTTCACCGAGGACTTCACCCTCGCGGAGCTGCGGTCGCTGCGCGCCGTCGAGCGGCTGCCGCACCTGCGCCCGGAGAACACCCACTACGACCGGGCGTTCCGGATCCCGACCTTCGCGGAGATCCTCGACCTCGCCCAGCGCGAGAGCCGGCGGCGCGGTGTGGTGGTCGGGGTCTACCCCGAGACCAAGCACCCGTCGTACTTCGCCGCGCTCGGTCTCGGGCTGGAGCGACCGCTGCTGGCCGAGCTGCGCAGCCGCCACCTGGACCGCCCGAACTCGCCCGTGCTGGTGCAGTCCTTCGAGACCGCCAACCTGCGGTGGCTCGCTCGGACCAGCCGGGTCCCGCTCGTCCAGCTCGTCGACGCCACGGGGGCGCCGAACGACCTGGTCGCCGTGGGGGACGACCGGACGTACGCCGATCTGGTCACCCCCGCGGGGCTCCGCACCGTCGCCTCGTACGCCGCGGCGATCGGTGTGGCCAAGCACCTCGTCCTGCCCCGCGACGGTGGCGGCGCGGTCGGCGCTCCCAGCACCCTGGTGGCCGACGCGCGGGCCGCCGGACTCGCCGTGCACGTGTGGACGCTCCGGGCCGAGGCGGACTTCCGGCCCGCGGGCCTGGACGCGCACGCCGAGGTCGCGGCGTTCCTCGATGCAGGGGTGGACGGCATCTTCACCGACCACCCCGACATCGCGGTGGAGGTCCGCGCCGAGCGGACCCTCAACGCCGCAGTGCCGTCGCCCACCAGGTGATCAGGGTCAGGCCCCCGACGGCGATCAGGGTGCCGGCCGCCAGCAGCGCGGCGTCGTCGACATCGACGACGAGCATCTGGGCGACCGCCCAGAACGCTGCGACCGCGAGGAAGAACAGCGCGCTGAGCAGGTAGCCGATGTGGGTGCGGCGGGCGGGCCGCTGCTCGGGCTCAAGCTCGTGGTCATGGTCGTGGTCATGCTCGTGCAGATCCTCGACCAGCGTGTCGTCGTCGAGGGGGAGACGGGTCGTGGGCTCGTCCCCGGGGCGCGGGTCAAAGCTGCGGTCGTTCATCGGGTCGCTCCTTCGCGCTCGAGCCGGACGGTGCCGGTGCTGGTGCTCCTGCGGGTGTCCCGGCTGGTGTCGACCGGTGAGCCGAAGGCAGCGGGGCGGTCGACCCAGATCCGGCCGGCGTTGCCACGCAGGATGAGGGTGATGTCGGGTTCGGCGTCGGATCCGCCCTCCCCACCGTCCTCGACGGTGGTCCGCAGCCGCGGGCGCCAGCCGTCGCGGCGCTCGCCGAAGACCCGGACCTCGCCGGCGAGATCGAGCTCGGCGTCGATGCTGAGGTCGATCCCCCGGGGCACGCGGACCGCGAGGTCCCCGGCCCGCATCTCCAGCTCGATGCGCCTCCCGTCGAGCGCGCCCAGCTCCTCGACGCGCGAGAGGTCGAGGGTGAGCTCGCCGTTGGTGATGGCGTAGCGACCCTGCACCTCGGTGGCGCTCGTCGGCACGACGGTGAGCCGTTCGGCGTCGTAGACCTCCTGCAGCACCTGCCCGGTCACCGCACCGCCGAGGGCGAGGGTGCCGACCAGGCCGAGCGCGATCAGTCCGCCGGGACGCCCCACCCAGGTGCCGACGAGCAGCATCGCGCCGGTGATGGCCACCGCCAGCGCGGGATAGGCGCCGGGCGCGACCCCCAACCCGTTGACGTCGAGCAGGGCCAGGATGCCGAGCCCGAGGGCGATCAGCGCCAGCGTCGGGACGATCAGGAGCGGACCCGTACGGCGGGGGCGCCGCGGTGCCGGTGCGGCGGCCGGGGGTGCCGGCGGGGGCGGGGTGACCGGGCCGGCGGCGTACCAGGCCGGCTGCTCCGGCTGGCCGGTCCGGTCGGCCTGCCCGGGCTCCGGGCTCACGGGCTGCGGGGGCGCGGGCTGCTGGTAGGCGGCTTGCTGGTGGGCGGGATGTTGGGGGGTGGGATGCTGCGGGGTGGGCGCCGGCGCGGCCGGCTGCCGGTCGCCGCGGATCGACACGATGACGAAGCCGACGATCAGCGCCAGCGCGAGCGGCACGGGGAGCCACCACAGCAGGTCGCTGCCGAGCAGCAGGCCGAGCGCGACCAGGGCCGCGACGACGAGCAGGACCCCGCGGGCGGTCCGGTCGAGGTCGAGCCGGGCGTGCGGGCTATCGTCGCGCGGGATGACCAGCCAGGCCGCGGCGTACAGGATGATGCCGGCGCCCCCGAAGAGCACGAGGACGGCGGCCGCGACCCGCAGGATGGTCGGGTCGACGTTCCAGTAGCGCGCCAGCCCGCCGCAGACGCCGCCGATCTTGCGGTCGGTGGTGCTGCGGCGCAGCCGGTCGAGGCCGGCGAACAGGTCGCGCTGCGGCGGAGGCGGCGACGACGGCGGCGGGGGTGGCGGCGGGGAAGCGCCGTACGGGGTCTCGGTCATGGCTCCAGCGTGGTCGGTCCGGGCGGGTCGCACCATCGGGGACGACCCTGGTCCCACCCCCGGCTCGCGTCCCGGGGGTCGGTTCAGGGATCGTCCCGATGTGCGCGCGGTGTGGGCTGTGTGACGATCGGACCATCATGACGACCGCTGCGCCCAGTACGCCCCCGCCCGGGGCCACCGAGCCGCGCCGGGCCTATCGCCGTCGCGGCGACCGGTGGCTCGGTGGGGTCGCCTCGGGTCTGGCCGAGCACCTGGGCCTCTCGACCGGCCTGGTGCGGGTCCTGTTCGTCGTCACCAGCATGTTCGGCGGCTTCGGTCTGCTCTTCTACGCCGGGCTCTGGCTCGCCCTGCCGGTCGCCCGGCCCGGCGACGAGCCGGCCGGGCTCGCCGCGGCGCGCCGGCAGGGCAAGCGCGCGCCGACGTCGGGGTCGTGGACCGACAGCGGGTTGATCATCGCGCTGGTGGTCCTCGCGATCGGGCTCACCCTCTTCCTGCAGGTCCTCACCGGCTGGGGCCTGGGCTGGTGGCCGGCGCTGATCGCCCTCGGCGGGGTGGCGCTGCTGTGGCGGCAGGCCGACGAGGCGGAGGAGGCCCGGCTGACGGGTCAGGGACGCCTGGGCACGATGCGGGCGCTGGTCGGTCAGGGCGGGGCCGCCGCCTTCGCCCGGGTCGGCGTGGGGATCGTGCTGCTCGTGTTGGCGCTGCTGGTGTTCGCCATCCGCAGCGGGGACCTCTCCGTCGCGCGCGACATGGTGCTGACCGCGGTCTTGGCCGGCGCGGGGCTGGCCTTCGTCCTCGCCCCGTGGATCCTGCGCCTGGCGCGCGACCTGTCCGCCGAGCGCGCCGAGCGGGTCCGCTCCGAGGAGCGCGCCGACCTCGCGGCGCACCTCCACGACTCCGTCCTGCAGACCCTCGCCCTGATCCAGAAGAACGCCGGCGACGAGCGTGCGGTCGCCGCACTCGCCCGCAGCCAGGAGCGCGACCTGCGCGCGTGGCTCTTCGAGGATGCCGTCCCCGACGGGGGCACCGTCGCCGGCGAGCTGCGCTCCGCGGCCGCGGAGATCGAGGACGCCCACGCCGTCCCCGTGGAGGTGATCGTCGTCGGCGACCGGCCCTTCGACGAGCACACCCGGCCACTCGTACTCGCCGCCCGCGAGGCCGTGGTCAACGCCGCCAAGCACGCCCGAGCCCCGCGCATCGACGTGTACGCCGAGATCAGCGACGCCGGGGCGGAGGTCTTCGTCCGCGACCGGGGCGTCGGCTTCGACCCCGACGCCGTGGCCGAGGACCGCTTGGGCGTACGCCGCAGCATCATCGACCGGATGGAGCGCCACGGCGGGCGCGCCACCGTCCGCAGCGCCCCGGGAGAGGGCACCGAGATCCGTCTGCACATGCCGCTGACCACCCCCGACCAGCAGGAGAGTCCATGACCCCGTCCTCCACCGGCTCCCCCCGGCGTCGCGTCGTCCTCGTCGACGACCACGCGATGTTCCGCGCCGGCGTGCGCGCCGAGATCGGTACGGCGGTGGACATCGTCGCCGAGGCCGGGGACGTCGACGAGGCGGTGGCCGCGATCGGCGCCCACCGCCCCGACGTCGTCCTGCTCGACGTGCACCTGCCCGGCGGCGGGGGCGGGGAGGTCATGCGCCGCCTGGCCGCGGCCGGCCCGGCGGGCAGCCCCGACACCCGCTACCTCGCCCTGAGCGTCTCCGACGCCGCCGAGGACGTCATCGGCACGATCCGCGCCGGCGCCCGCGGGTACGTCACCAAGACCATCACCGGCCCCGAGCTCGTCGACGCGATCGGCCGGGTCGCGGAGGGGGACGCCGTGTTCTCCCCGCGGCTGGCGGGGTTCGTGCTCGATGCGTTCGCCGGGACGATCGAGGTCGCCCAGGTCGACGAGGACCTCGACCGGCTCACGGAGCGGGAGCGGGAGGTGATGCGGCTGATCGCGCGTGGCTACGCCTACAAGGAGGTCGCCTCCGAGCTGTTCATCTCGATCAAGACCGTCGAGACCCATGTCAGCTCGGTGTTGCGCAAGCTCCAGCTCTCCTCGCGCCATGAGCTCACCCGCTGGGCCTCCGACCGCCGGCTCCTCTGAGGTGCCGTCGGTTTCGCCACATATGTGGCGAAACCGGTGCTCTGTACGCGAATTTGCACGTCCGAACGCAAGTTCGGCGTCATCACCCCGGCACGCGCATGCCCCGCCGGTCACACGGCAGTGGAGCCCCCACGCCGCATCGCATTGCGAATGCGCTGTGCCGTACGTTCCGGTCGGGCAAGGTCGTCCCAGGTCAGCCGCAGAACGGTCCACCCGGTCGCCTCGCGGATCCGGTCCTCCCGCTCCTTCTCGCGCACGATGGCGTCCACCGTCGTCTCGCCCGGACGCAGGAGAGTGGAGTACTTGACCCGCCCATCGAACTCGACGATCAGGCAGTACTGCGGCCAGGCGAAGTCGACGATGCCGATCAACGATCCGGTCCAGTCCCGGATCGGCACCTGGAGCTGCGGCCGGGGCAGCTGCTGAGTGATGAACAGGTGGAGCGATCGGGATTCGCCTACCGACGCGAGCCTGTGGTCGGCACGACCCACGATGACCCGGGCCCGCAGAGTCGACGGATCGTGCTCCTGCAGGAGCACTTGGCGCCGGAGGTTCGCGTGATCGGTCAATCCGGCGTGCAGCGCAGCGCTGGCCAGGACCAGTCCACTCTCGGATGTCGTCACCTTGATGCAGTCCACGACGGTGCGGGCGGCGCTGGTGACGGGCAGGCCGTCGATGGCGGTGGAGTCGTTCCCGGCGAGGGAGCTTCGGTGATGTACGAGGCCGGCCTGGACCCGGCCACCGGCCGGCCCGAGGTGTGTCACGTGCAGATGACCGAGGTCGAGGCCCCAGGTCGGCAGCCCATGTAGGGCCGCCGCGGTCTGGTGGGAGAACACGATCGGGGCGGTGAGCATGCGGGAGACAGCCTGGGCCAGTTCGACGTGCCTCCGATCCTCTGAAGCATCGCGCCACCATGCGCTGTCGGCGTACACGCCGTGGCGCACTCGTACCAGACCGCCGTGCCGCACGGCCCGACGGAGCGCACCGTCGTCGATGCCGGCAGCAAGTGCCTCCCGGCGGAGGAAGAGCGGGCGATGGCCGATGACGTCGAGCAGATCCATGCCGTCACCCTCAGCGACTTCCGGCCGCGCGTGCCCTGCGCCGCACCCGGTGGGGACGAGGGCGTACGACAGCTGGCTTGGGGACGGACGCTGGTCGGTCAGTCTCGCCGGGGTGTGTGCACGAAACCAGCGTCGGCGAGTGCTGGATCGGCTACAAAGCGCCGGGGTCGCCACATATGTGGCGAAACCAGAGCTTGACAAACGCTCACGTGGTGTAAATCGCACGGTGGTGGCCAACTCGTCGGTAACCAGCTCTGGTGGCGGGCTCCGGGCTCACCTACCCTCAGGCACATGAGCGCCTCGAACCCGTCTTCCGCTGCCGCCGGCCTCGGTCCGGGGGGCCCCGCCGACCCCGAGCACGACCCCGGGGCGACGTACGCCCTCGAGCCGGAGCGGACCGCCGCGCTGACCGCGCTGGTGGTGTCGTCGACGGGCGAGGAGGTCCCGACCCACACGCCGCTGACCGGCCAGCGGCTGGCGATGATGCCCCAGTCGTCGGCGCAGGATGTCGAGGAGGCGTTCGCCCGCGCCCGCGCCGCGCAGCGCGAGTGGGCGCGCACCACGCTCGAGGAGCGCTCGGCGATCCTGCTGCGCCTGCACGACCTGGTGCTCGAGCACCAGGACGAGATCATGGACCTGGTCTGCTGGGAGTCGGGCAAGGCCCGCAAGGACGCCTTCGACGAGACTCTGCACGTCGCGCTGACGGCGCGCTACTACGCGCGTACGGCCAAGCAGCACCTGCGCACCGAGCGCAAGATCGGCGTCGTGCCGGGCCTGACCCGGGTCGAGTTGAACCGCGTGCCCAAGGGCGTGGTCGGGATCATCGCGCCGTGGAACTACCCGTTCACGATGGCACTGTGCGACGGCATCCCCGCGCTGCTGGCGGGCAACGCCGTGGTCACCAAGCCCGACGCGCAGACGATGCTCTCGGCACTCTTCGGTGCCCGGCTCCTGCGGGAGGCGGGCTTCCCAGCCGACCTGTGGCAGGTCGTGGCCGGCCCGGGTCGGGTGCTGGGCTCGGAGATCATCTCCCGCGCCGACTACATCTGTTTCACCGGCTCCACCGCGACCGGCAAGCTGATCGCCACGCAGTGCGCCGAGCGGCTGATCGGCTGCTCGCTGGAGCTCGGCGGCAAGAACCCGATCATGATCCTGCGCGACGCCGACCTCGACCGTGCGGCCGAGGGCGCGGTCCGCGCGAGCTTCTCCAACGCGGGTCAGCTGTGCGTCTCGATGGAGCGGCTCTTCGTCGCCGACCAGGTCTACGACCGGTTCGTGGAGAAGTTCGTCGCCCGTACGAAGGCGCTCCGGCTGGCACCGGGTCTGGAGTGGGGCAGCGACATGGGGTCGCTGATCTCGCAGGACCAGCTCGACACCGTCACCGCCCACGTCGAGGACGCCGTGTCCAAGGGCGCGCGCGTCCTGGCCGGCGGACGCGCGCGGCCGGACCTGGGCCCGTACTTCTTCGAGCCGACCATCCTCGAGGGCGTCACCCCCGACATGACCTGCTTCGGCGACGAGACCTTCGGCCCCGTCATCTCGCTCTACCGGTTCTCCGACGAGGCCGACGCGGTCGCCCGCGCCAACGAGGGCCAGTACGGCCTGAACGCCTCCATCTACAGCCGCGACGGCAAGCGGGCCCGCGCGATCGCACGCCACATCAAGTGCGGCACGGTCAACATCAACGAGGCCTTCGCCGCGACCTTCGCCAGCCTGGACGCGCCGATGGGTGGGATGCGCGAGTCCGGTATGGGCAGGCGGCAGGGGGCCGAGGGGGTGCACCGCTACACCGAGTCGCAGTCGGTCGCCACCCAGCGGCTACTGCGGTTCGCGCCGGTGCTCGGGCTCTCCGACGAGGCGTTCGCCAAGATCTTCAACGCCAACCTCAAGCTGATGAAGAAGGTGGGCCGTCCTTGAGCGAGTCCCGGCGTACTGACTTCGATGTCCTGGTCATCGGTTCGGGGTTCGGCGGGTCCGTCGCCGCGCTCCGGCTGACCGAGAAGGGCTACCGCGTCGGCGTCCTCGAGGCCGGCGCGCGGTTCGAGGACTCCGACTTCCCGGCCACCTCCTTCGACCTCAAGCGGTATCTCTTCCGCCCCGAGGTCGGCTGCTACGGGATCCAGCGGATCGACGCGTTGCGCGACTGCCTCATCCTCTCCGGCGCCGGGGTCGGCGGCGGCTCGCTGGTCTACGCCAACACGCTGTACGAGCCCCTGCCGCCGTTCTACGAGGACCGGGCATGGAGCCACATCACCGACTGGCGGGCGGAGCTCGCGCCGTACTACGACCAGGCGAAGCGGATGCTGGGCGTGGTCGAGAACCCGCTGCGCACGCCGTCGGATGAGGTGATGGAGAAGGTCGCCGAGGAGATGGGGGTCGCGGAGACCTTCCGTCCCACCCCGGTGGGGGTGTTCTTCGGTGGCCCGCAGGACCATGCCGACCAGCAGGTCACCGACCCGTACTTCGGCGGGGTCGGCCCCGATCGCAACCCGTGCCGGGCGTGCGGGGAGTGCATGACCGGGTGCCGCCACAACGCTAAGAACACTCTGGTCAAGAACTACCTCTACCTCGCCGAGCAGAACGGTGCGAAGGTCCTCCCGCTCACGACCGTGACGGCGGTCCGGCCGCGACCGGGGGGCGGGTACGACGTCGATGTGCGCTACACCAAGGCCAAGCGGCCCGGGCGCGGCTCCCGCCGTACGCTCAGCGCCGAGCAGGTGGTGTTCGCCGCCTCCGCCCTGGGCACCCAGCGGCTGCTGCACCGGATGAAGGTCGAGGGGCACCTGCCCGGCCTCTCCGACCAGCTGGGCCATCTGTCGCGGACCAACTCCGAGTCGATCCTCGGCGCGATCGCGCCCGACCGTGCGGTCGACTACAGCCAGGGGATCGCGATCACCTCCTCGTTCCACCCCGACGAGGACACCCACGTGGAGCCGGTGCGCTACGGGCGCGGCAGCAACGCGATGGCGATGCTGCAGACGGTGCTCACCGACGGCGACGGGCCGTTGCCGCGGTGGCGGGTGTGGCTCAAAGAGATGTGGAAGGAGCGCCGCAACGTCAAGAACCTCTACGACCTCAAGCACTGGTCGGAGCGCACGGTCATCGCGCTGGTGATGCAGACGATCGACAACTCGATCACCGTCTATCCCAAGCGCAACCCGGTGACCGGGCGGTGGTACCTCACCTCCCGCCAGGGACACGGCGTCCCGAACCCCACGTGGATCCCGGCGGGCAACGAGGTCGTCCGGCGGATGGCGCGGCTGCTCGGGGGCACCGCGGGCGGAACGATCGGCGAGCCGTTCAACCGACCGCTGACCGCGCACTTCATCGGTGGCTGCACGATCGGCGACTCGCCCGAGACCGGGGTGATCGACCCCTACCAGCGGGTCTACGGCCACCCCGGCCTGCACATCGCCGACGGGTCGGCGATCTCGGCGAACCTCGGCGTGAACCCGTCGCTGACGATCACCGCCCAGGCCGAGCGGGCGATGGCGTTCTGGCCCAACAAGGGCGAGGCCGACGTCCGGCCGCCGCTGGGCGCGGACTACGAGGCCGTCGCTCCCGTGGCGCCCGCGCAGCCGGTCGTACCGGCCGCGGCTCCGGGAGCGTTGCGGCTGCCGATCGTCGAGGTGTCCTGACCGACCGCCCCATCCGCGGACGCGAGGACGCAAATTCGTCACCGCACCCCGTAACCACCTCCGAAGGGACTCGTTGAGCATCAGGAGAGCCAGTGGCAACGCTCCCTCCCAGGCTGGCTCTCGAGTCCGTGCGCTGGTCCGCAGTGGCTGGACTTATCAGGGCCCGACCACCCTCCCTCCCCGGTCGGGCCCTGAGCCATTTCTGGCCCTAGGATCGCTGCGTGAGCCCTGATCACGACCTGGTCCTCGTCGTCGACTTCGGCGCCCAGTACGCGCAACTGATCGCGCGACGGGTGCGCGAGGCGCGCGTCTACTCCGAGATCGTCCCGCACACCACCCCGGTGGCCGAGATCCTCGCCCGCAAGCCGAAGGCGGTGATCCTCTCGGGCGGCCCGTCCTCGGTGTACGCCGACGGCGCCCCGGGTCTGGACACCTCGCTGCTCACGTCGGGCACGCCGGTGTTCGGCATGTGCTATGGGTTCCAGCTGATGGCGCAGGGTCTCGGCGGTGAGGTCGCCGCGACCGGATCGCGCGAGTACGGCCGTACCCCGCTGACCGTCACCGAGCCCGGCACGCTGCTGGCCGAGCTGCCGACCGAGCACCGGGTGTGGATGTCGCACGGCGACGCGGTCGTCGCCGCGCCCGAGGGGTTCACGGTGCTCGCCTCGACCCCGGGCACGCCGGTCGCTGCCTTCGAGAACGTCGACGCCGGCCTGGCCGGGGTGCAGTGGCACCCCGAGGTGCTGCACTCTGAGCACGGTCAGCAGGTGCTCGAGCACTTCCTCACCAAGATCGCCGGCTGCCGCCAGACCTGGACGATGGTCAACATCGTCGAGGAGCAGATCGAGAAGATCCGCGAGCAGATCGGCGACCGCGGTCAGGCCATCTGCGGGCTCTCCGGCGGCGTCGACTCCGCCGTGGCGGCAGCCATCGTCCAGCGCGCGATCGGTGACCGGCTGACGTGCGTGTACGTCGACCACGGGCTGATGCGGCAGGGCGAGACCGAGCAGGTCGAGCGGGACTTCGTCGCGGCGACCGGCGTCGACCTGAAGGTCGTCGACGCCGAGCGGCAGTTCCTCGACGCGCTCGCCGGGGTCACCGACCCCGAGGAGAAGCGCAAGATCATCGGGCGGGAGTTCATCCGGGTCTTCGAGGCCGCCGAGCGCGAGATCCTCGCCGACGCCGTGACCGGTGAGGACGCCGACAAGGTCGCCTTCCTCGTGCAGGGCACGCTCTACCCCGACGTGGTGGAGTCCGGCGGTGGCGCCGGCACCTCCAACATCAAGTCCCACCACAACGTGGGCGGCCTCCCCGACGACCTGGAGTTCGAGCTGGTCGAGCCGCTGCGCGAGCTGTTCAAGGACGAGGTCCGGCTGGTCGGGGAGCAGCTCGGTCTGCCGGCCGACATCGTCTGGCGCCAGCCGTTCCCCGGCCCGGGTCTGGGCATCCGGATCATCGGCGAGGTGACCCGCGAACGGCTCGACATCCTGCGCCAGGCCGACGCCATCGCGCGCGAGGAGCTCACCAGGGCGGGGCTCGACCGCGACATCTGGCAGATGCCGGTGGTGCTGCTCGCCGACGTGCGCTCGGTGGGCGTGCAGGGTGACGGACGCACCTACGGGCATCCGGTCGTACTCCGCCCGGTGACGTCCGAGGACGCCATGACCGCCGACTGGGCACGGCTGCCCTACGAGCTGCTGGAGACGATCTCGACCCGGATCACCAACGAGGTCGCCGAGATCAACCGCGTCACCATCGACATCACCTCGAAGCCGCCCGGCACCATCGAGTGGGAATGAGCCGGGCGCGTTAGCGCGTCAGGCGGCGAACCGGCGCGGCTCACTCGCGCCGGGGGAGGTTGCGGTCGGTGAGGAGTGCGGAGCCGGCGCGGCGGCGGATGGGGTCGCCGCGGTGGGTGGTGAAGCGGTAGCGGCGTCCGGGGGTGACGTGGGGGCGTTCGTGGCTGCGCCGCTTCGGTGTGCGCGGTTGGGGCCGAGGTGCCAGCACCGGCTCGGGCAGTGTCTCGGGTGCGGTGGCCGTTTCGGGTTCCGGTGTGGTGATGACGAGTTTGCCGTGGTGGACGAGGCGGTGGCAGGGCTCGCAGAGTCCGATG
>JAJUGK010000048.1 GCA_029268205.1 Nocardioidaceae bacterium | reverse complement strand
TCCCCCTCGACGAGGGCGGACCACCCGGCCAGACCTGCCTGGCGAACCTCGCGCCGTTATGCCGCTCCCACCATCGGCTCAAGACCCACCGCGGCTGGAACTACCACCGCCGCACCGACGGGACCTATGCCTGGACCGACCGATGGGGACGACCCGTCCAAGACGATCGGGATCTCGACTCCGCTCAATCGGCGGGAGCTCGATCGGCGGCAGGATCACGGATCGAGTTCCACCTGCACGACTTCCTGGTCGAGTACGCCGGCGACGGCCCCGACCCACCCCCGTAGCGAGCCCAGATGCTCCTTCGAGATGCTGGGGTCATGCGACCCTTCGAGCCGCGACTCGGCGACCGGTGACCGGGCAGCCACTGGCGCTGCCGTGCCACCACTACGCCGCGGGCCGGTGCCGGTCGTGCAGGTGGCTCGAGACCCCGTACGCCGACCAGTTGGCGGCCAAGCAGGAGCACGTCGAGGGTGTGCTGCTCCAGTGGCGTGACATCGACTGGCTGCCGCCGCAACCCAGTGCGGTCGGTGGCTTCCGCAACAAGGCGAAGCTCGTGGTCACCGGGGACGCGGATGCCCCCGTGCTGGGCATCTGGAACCCGGTCACCGGCGGGGTCGACCTGCGTGACTGCCCACTGCACGAGGAGGGGATCGCCCGGTCGCTGCCGGCATTGGCGGACTTCGTCGGTCGCGCGCGCCTGACGCCGTACGACATCGCCGCACGACGCGGCGAGCTCAAGCACCTGCTCGTCACCCGCTCGCCCGACGACGAGCTCATGGTGCGCCTCGTGCTGCGCACCACCGAGGCCGTCCCGCGCGTGCGCAAGCACCTCGACCGGCTCCGTGCCGACCTGCCCCAGCTACGGGTGCTGTCGGTCAACCTGCAACCGGAGCCGAAGGCGATCATCGAGGGTCCCGAGGAGATCGTCCTCACCGATCGCGCGACGCTGGCCATGCGCCTGGGTGACCGCACGCTGCACCTGCGGCCGCAGAGCTTCTTCCAGACCAACACCGCCGTCGCCACCGCGCTCTACGGCCGGGCCCGGGAGTGGGCGGCGCAGCTCGGACCGCGGAGCCTGTGGGACCTCTACTGCGGTGTCGGTGGGTTCGCGCTGCACCTCGCCGGGACCGGCCGCCGGACGACCGGGGTGGAGATCAGTGCCGAAGCGATCGCGAGCGCCCGGCAGAGTGCGACGGAGGCGGGCGTGTCCGCCGACTTCGTGGCCGGCGACGCGACGGCGTACGCCGCCGCCCAGGACCCCCAGGACGCTCCCGACCTGGTCGTGGTCAACCCGCCGCGGCGGGGGATCGGCCCCGACCTGGCGGGCTGGTTGCAGCGGTCGCGCTCGCCGTACGTGCTCTACTCCAGCTGCAACGTCGACACCCTGCGGCGCGACCTCGAGGCCATGCCGGCGCTGCGACCGGTGCGTGCGCAGGTGTTCGACATGTTCCCCCACACGGCCCACACCGAGGTGCTCGCGCTCCTGGTGCGGGACCGGTGAGGGAACCGGCCCGGGATCAGTCGGACTCGACCTCTTCCCACTCGGTGTCCTGGAGGAACTGCGCGGCCGCCAGCAGCAGCTGCGCGGTGATCTCCGGGTCGAGGTTGGAGATCGAGATCTTCAGCCCGTAGTCGGTGTCGGAGTCCAGGCCCCACTCGTCGTCGGCCGGCGGCGTCTCGCGGTGGTCGACGAACTCGAGGTTGATCCCGGCGTAGTCGTCGCCCCCGAACGGGAGCACCTGCACGCCGTCGACGTAGCGGACGGCGATGCCGACGCTGACGTCCTCGGACTCCTCGAGGTCATGGCCGTTGTGCTGATTCATCGCGAGCTCCCAGCGGGTCGTGGTCGGAAACGGTCCCGACGCTACCTGTCCGCGCCACTCATCGGCGCAGTGCCTCGGCGAAGTTGACGCTCATCCAACCGCGCGCCGCACCGGCCCCCGGCCGCGGCAGCTTGCGGCCCCCGTAGGTCGGCCTGCCGCGCTTGCCGGCGTACGTCAGCCAGGTCTTCGCCGCACCCTGCCCGACCCCCGGCTTGCTCCAGTCGCAGACCCCGCCGGGGAACAGCGCCGTCAGCCGCTTCCACTGGCCGTCGGTCAGGCCGAGCCCGAGGAAGGACGCGTCGCCCCGGCGGACCGGCCGACGCTGACAGGCGACCCGGTCGTTGGTGACGGGTCCGCCCGCCTCCTGGCGCGGCGTGCTCAGGTTGGTCTGGACCAGGTCGAGCAGCTTCAACGTGCACAGCGCCGCGGCACCGGTCGGGAGGATGCACCGGTCGTGGACCCCGAAGGGCTTGTTGGCGACGATCTTGCGAGCCAGCGGGATCGTCTTGGTATCCGACTCGACCTCCTCGAGCCACTCGTCCATCTTCAGCAGCGCCTCGCGCGCCCAGTTCAGGTCGCCGACCAACGGCACCGCGCCGAACCACATGACTCGGTTGCGGGTGTGGCCCTGCGCCCGCTTCAGCCGCTCGTGCGCCCAGAACGCGTGCGCGTAGTCGTGGGCGAGCCCCGGGTCGGGCCCGCCGTGGTTGATGATCGCGACCTCCGACATGTTGGTCATGGTGTTGATCAGCCCCGTGCGGTAGGCGCGCCGGATCGCCGCCCGGTTGCCACGGGTCCGCCGGTCGGTCCGCTGGGAGTCGACGTCGAGCCCGCCGATCTTGGCGTTGAGGTCGAGGAAGTGAGCCGGCGTGATCAACCCGGCGCGCAGCGCGTTCAGGCCGTACATCACCCCGGTGTTGCTGAACGGGATCCCGGCGAAGCCGCGACCGGCCCGCTTCTCCGCCGGCGTCCAGGTCGCCTTGGGCCGCGGCCCGAGCTGGTTGATCATCAGATCGAGCACGGAGCACCGCACGCCGCGGGGGTTCCGGGTCGGGTGGTAGCGCGTCGCGGGGTCGCCGGCGACCGTGTCGACCGTCCCGCGGCAGTCGTCCTGCGGGTTCAGCGCCGACTTGAACAGTCCCTCGTCGGCGACGATCGCGTTGAGGTGGGTCAGGTGGCCCTCGACCGCCGCCACCTGGTGCGGCAGCCAGACCACCCCGGCACCCCACCGGGTCGGGTTCTCGAAGTACTTGCGCATCAGGTGGTAGTCGGCGAACTGCGCACCGGCGGTCAGCACGTCGGGGTAGGAGCAGGTGGTGATCAGACCCTGGTAGATGCCCGGGTAGGCGTTCGCGGTCGTCTGTTGCGCGATCGCGCCGCCCGAGCAGCCCGTCCCGATGGTGTAGCGCAGCTCGCCGTAGCGCTCGACGACCCGCTCCTTGGCCATCATCACCGCCTCCGCGTTGAGCACCGCGTTGCAGTTGTGGCCGGTGTTGGCCAGCGCCGCCGACATCACCGCGAAGCCGCGGCCGAGGGCGGTCACATAGCTGTCCTCGGTGATCGGGATGTCCTCGAACGTGCCGGCGTAGTCGCCCAGCGGCGGATCAGCCGGTCCGTACGACGCGCCACACCCGCCGCCGTGGGTGACGAGGAGCTTGCGGTTCCACTGCTTCTGCGGCGCCCACGGCTTCCACTTCCGGCCCGGCTGCCACAGCGTGAGGATGGTGTAGCGGTCGCGGTTCTGGAAGCCCTTCTCCTGGCGCACGATGAACGGCACCCGCACGCCCTGATCGGTGGTGGTCGTCGCTACGTCGCGCGGCGGGTTCTTGCGGTTGTACGGACGCAGCCCCGGCCGCAGCGGGTTGCTGGACTTGTAGAGGAGCTCGTACGTCGGCGGCTGGTGGCAGCGCTTGGTGCGCGCCCCTTCCTGGCAGCGGTAGTGCCGCGTCTGCGGGCCGCTGAACACCGGCCCTCCGATGCGGTGGTTGACGACCACGCGGCGCGCCCGGTGTCCCGGTGCGCGTGCAGTGAGCACGGTGCGCCCCAGGCGCAGGCCCCGGACGAGGCCGACGTAGCGCCCGTCGCGGCGCACGGCGAAGCGCTTGGTGACGTCGCGCTTGCCGGCACGCACTCGGATCCGGCGCGGGCGGACGCCCCGGGGCACCTCCACCTCCACCAGCGCATCGCCCCCGGAGATCAGGTCGGCGCGGTTGGAGAGGACGACGATCCGCATCCGGCCGTGGGTGCGCGCCACGCCTCCGACGCGCTTGGCCGGGGTGCCGGTGACGGTGCCCGGCGGGGGATCGGCCGCGGTGGCGGAGGAGGGGAGCAGCGCCACCGTGGTGGCGGTGAGCGCGAGGACGGTCAGGACGGACAGGCGGCGGAGGGAGGGCGACACGTGGGGGTCAACGACCAAACCGCCGGTCGGTGACGGGCGTCACGTGGGCCTCAGGCGGGACGGGCGATGCGGGCGTGGCGTTCGGTCAGCAGATCGCGCCGGTCGGCGTTGCCGCTGAGCCCGACGTACTGCTCGCCGAACAGCGCCAGCAGCGCGTCGTCGAGCCGGCGGACGGCGCGCGAGGGGTGCTTGTAGCCGAGCCGCCGATCCAGGGCCGCGTGATCGACGGTCTCGAGCAGGACCGCCAGCTCGTCGAGCGAGGTCACCCCGAGCTCCAGCAGCAGTCGGGCCATCCAGTCGTAGTGGTCCGAGCGCGACCACCCCGCGTCGGGGTAGCGCGCGGTGAGGAAGGTGGCCAGCTCCTGACCGCTGATCCGCGGGTCGGTGGAATCGGTGTCGCTGGCCGAGTCCTCCCCGGAGGAGGCGATCCGCTCCCGGATCGCGGAGAACTCCTTGTCGGCGAGCTCGATCAGCCCCGCCGCCAGGGTGAAGCGGCGGTCGAGGTCGGGCGCGTGCGCCTCGGGGACCGTGCCCTTGTAGCGGATGTCGTGCTCGAACTCCGCCCAGGCGTGCTGCAGCACCGTGCGCACCTGCACCGAGGCGGCCCGGCACGGCACCCGGGTGTACGGCGGCGCGTCGGGCACCGAGAGCAGCAGGTGCCGGGAGGAGTAGCCGAACCGTCCCTCGCTGGCCGTCTCGCGTCCCAGGTCGCGGTCGTCGAGGATCCGATGGTGCTCGCCGAGCAGGTCGACCACGGCGTCCACGTCGTCGGTGACGTAGGTGACGACCCGGACGCCCAGCTGGTCGGTGATCTCGGTGAGCGGGTCGGCGTAGAGCCGCGCCCCCTCGACGGTGCGCGAGGCCTTCGCCGCGAAGGAGGTCAGCGACTTGGCCCGTCCGGTGACGCTGAGATAGTTCACCCCGGCGTCGTCGAGCAGGTCGGTCACCTCGGTGACCATCGCGGCGGTGGCCTCCCGGATGCCGGGGAGCGCGTCGGCGAAGGCCCGCACCGCCGACGCGACCGGCGAGACCGGATCCGGCTCCGCCACCGCGGCCTGGCGTGGCCCGGGCCGGAGTCCCGGCGGCAACGTCGGCGTGACGATCGCGCCGGTGGCCGCGTCGCCGTACGTCGTCACGGCGTCGGGGCGGCGGGCCGCGAACAGCGCCACGTACGCGCACAGCACCGCGTCGACGCGGTCCTCCACGCGCCGCAGCTCGCTCTTGCGGGTGCCGTCCTCCACTGCGGCCCGCAGGTCGTCCCAGTCGCTCGCGGGGCCGTCGAGGTGCAGCGGCGGGTCGGCCCGGGCCAGCTGCTCGATCAGGCCCACCAGACGCAGCAGCTCGGACTGGAGCAGCGCGAAGGAGCGGCCGGTCTTGTGCTTGTACTTGATGGTCCGCCCGAGCTCGAAGAGGGCGACGGTGGCGGGGTGCGGATAGACCTCGATGGCGCGCCGGGGCGCCCGCGAGGCGGGGTCGAGGTCGAGGCCGAGTCGTTCGGCGAGCACCGCGCCGCGGGGCGGGTCGAACTCCGGTCGCCCGCGGTTCACCGGGTGGGCGCCGGCGTCGAAGGCGCGGAAGTCGCGGTTGAGGGCCGCCTCGGCGGGCCGGTTGCCCTCGGTGTTGGTGACCACGAGCGGGGCGTCGATCGCGACCAGGCACGGGCCCTCGACATACGGCGTCAGCGCCGCCACGATCGCGTCGTCGCCGACCGCCCCGGAGACGTGGACGAGTCGGCCGTGGGCGTCGAGCACGGCGATGCCGGTGGGTCGGCTGGTGCCCCAGGCGAGGTCCAGGCCCACGAAGTGGGTCGGCGGCGTCGGGTCGGTCACGCGCTCAGTCTGCCTGCTCACCGGTTCGGCTCGCGGGCACCGGCGCGCCGGCGGAGCACGAGGTTCACCCCGACGACGGCGAGCGCGCCGACTGCGGCGAGCCCGAGCACCCACCGGTCGACCCCGCCCCACAGCGAACCGAGCACGGCCAGGCCCACCGTCGTGTAGAGCGTCGCCCAGATCAGCGCGCCGACCAGCAGCGCCGGGACGTAGTACCGCACCGGCATGCGCAGCGCCCCGGCGGTCAGGTGGATCGCCGTCTGCAGCCCGATGGTCAGGAAGCTCAGCGGCACCGCCACCGGTCCCAGCCGGCGGACGAGCCGCTCGGCGCGCTGCACCGCGGGCGAGGTCGTCGATGCGCCGGTGCGGCCGCCCCGGCGCGCTCCCCAATGCCGGGCCCCGCGCCCGACCAGGTAGGTCGCCCCGGCACGGCAGAACCCGACGGCGGTCAGGAAGGCGAACGCCAACGCCACCGGCCAGCCGTCGGTCATGGCGCCATTCTCCCCGACCGTTCGGGCCGGGTCCGGGCCCCCGGTGTCGGAGGGACGTGCGAGGCTGCCGTCCGTGACACTGCTGCTCCACCGTGCCGACCGGGTCGACGACCTCGCCGCCGGTCTGGCCGCGCTGCTCGCCGAACCCCTGGACGACCCGTTCGTGCAGGAGCTCGTGGTGGTGCCGGCGCGCGGCATCGAGCGGTGGCTGGCCCAGACGCTGGCCCACCACCTGGGCTCCTCGGCGCAGCCGGGTGCCGACGACGGCGTGTGCGCGGGCGTACGGCTGATCGCGCCGGGCTCGTTGATCTCGCTGCTGCTCGACCGTGATCGCGACGACCCGTGGTCGCCCGACCGCCTGGTGTGGGCGGTGCTCGACGTGGTGGAGGAGTGTGCGGGCCAGGCCTGGTGCGCCACCATCGCCACCCATCTCGGACTCACCGGCGAGGGCGACGCGGAGACCCGCGCCCTGCGCCGACAGCGGCGCTATGCCGTCGCCCGGCGGGTGGCCGGCCTGTTCGCCGCGTACGCCGCCCAGCGCCCCGAGCTCGTGGCCGACTGGGAGGCCGGCGGTGAGACCGACGGGCTGGGCCGGGTCCTGGCCCCCGACCTCACCTGGCAGCCGGAGCTGTGGCGCCGCGTCTCGGCGCGCGTGCGCGAGGCCTCGGGGGTCGAGACGCCCACCGTCCGGCTGGCGCGGACGGTCGGGCGGCTGCGCGGAGGGACCACCCCGGGCGACCTCCCGCCGCGACTGTCGTTGTTCGGTCACACCCGCATCACCCGGTCCGACGCGGCGCTGCTGGCGGCGCTGGCGGAGCACCACGACGTCCACCTGTGGCTGCCCCAGTCCTCGGCGCGGCTGTGGGAGCGGCTCGCCCCCGACGCCGCGCGTGGTCCCGTGCCGCGCGCTGCGGTGCCCACCCCCGCCGCCGAGCACCCGCTCCTGGAGGCGTTGGGCCGCGACGCCCGCGAGCTGCAGCGGGTGCTGGGCGAGGTGGGGGCGCAGGACGCGCCCGTCCCGGCCGGTGCGCCGCCGGCGGGCGACACCCTGCTCGGTTGGCTGCAGCGCGACCTGCGCGACGACCGCCCGCCGACGCCGACCGCGCGCGCCGAGCGCGTCGTCCGCGCCGACGACCGGAGCGTCCAGGTGCACGCCTGCCACGGCCTGGCCCGTCAGGTCGAGGTGCTGCGCGAGGTGCTCCTCGGTCTGCTCGCCGACGACCCCACGCTCGAGCCGCGCGACATCATCGTGATGTGCCCCGACATCGAGCAGGTGGCACCCCTGATCCATGCCGCCTTCGGACTCGCCGGCTCCGCCGAGGTGCCCGAGCCCGACCTCCACCCGGCCCACGGGCTGCGCGTACGCCTGGCCGACCGGGCACCGCTGAGCACCAACCCGTTGCTCTCCCTCGCGGTCGCGCTGGTCGACCTCGCCGGGGGACGGATCACGGCCGCGCAGGTCCTCGACCTGGTCGCGCGTGAGCCGGTGCGCCGCCGCTTCGGGTTCGATGAGGACGACCTCGCGCAGCTCACCTCATGGATCCGCGAGGGTGCGATCCGGTGGGGCCTCGACGCCGACCACCGGCGGGCCTACGGACTCGACCTGGGGGAGAACTCCTGGCGTGCCGGGCTCGACCGCCTGCTGCTCGGGGTCGCGCTCGCCGACGAGGACGGTCATCACCTGGGCGCGGCGCTCCCGCTCGACGACGTCGAGGGGACCCGGATCGACCTCGCCGGGCGCCTCGCGGAGGTGGTGGAGCGGCTCGCCGGGTTCGTCCGTACGGTCGGCGAGGGCGCGAGCGTACGCACGTGGGTCGACGCACTCGGCAGCACCGTCCACGCGCTGGCCGACGTCGGGCGCGACGAGGCCTGGCAGCGTTCGCAGCTCGACCGGGAGCTCGCCCGAGTCGCCGCCGCGAGCGCCGACCAGCACCTGCTCGTCGCCGACATCCGGGTCCTGCTGCGCAAGCTGCTCGCCGGTCGGCCGACCCGGTCGAGCTTCCGCACCGGCACGCTGACGGTGTGCTCGATGGTGCCGATGCGGTCGGTCCCGCATCGCGTCGTGTGCCTGCTCGGACTCGATGACGGCGTCTTCCCGCGGCTGCAGACCGTCGACGGTGACGACGTGCTCGCCCGCACCCCGGTCACGGGGGAGCGCGACATCCGCAGCGAGGACCGGCAGCTCCTCCTCGACGCGGTCCTGGCCGCGCGGGAGCACCTGGTCATCACCTACACCGGCGCCAACGAGCACACCGGCACCGAGCGGCCGCCCGCGGTGCCCCTGGGCGAGGTGCTCGACGCCCTCGACCTCACCGCGACCCCGCCCGACCCCGCCACCGCGCTGCGCGACCACGTCGTGCGCCGGCACCCGCTCCAGCCCTTCGACGAGCGCAACTTCACGCCGGCGCCGTTCTCGTTCGACCCGACCGCCCTCGCGGGCGCCCGGGCCGCGCGCGACGCCCGAAGGGCCGGGTCCGTCGCCGTGGTCCGCCAACCGCTGCTGGCCGCACCCCTGCCACCGCCGCCGCGGGACGACGTCGCGCTCGCCGACCTGCGCGAGTTCGTCGGCAACCCGGTGCGGTGGTTCCTCCGGCGCCGACTGGAGGTCGCCGCCCCGCTGGAGGCCGAGGAGCTGCCGGTGGCGATCCCGCTGGCCCTGAACCCGTTGGAGGAGTGGGGCGTGGGCGATCGGCTGCTGCGCGCCGTCCTCGAGGGCGGCACCCCGCAGCAGGCGATGCTGGCCGAGCAGCTGCGTGGACTGCTCCCGCCCGGTGCGGCCGGCCAGCGGGCGCTGCGCCGGGTCGTCGACCGGATCCGGCCGCTGCACGCCGCCGTCACCCCCGTGCTCGAGGTCGCCCCGCGGAGCGTCGACGTCGATGTCGACCTCGGCGACGGTCGCCGACTGCGCGGCACCGTCGACGGCATCCGCGGACACCGCCGCACCACCGTCACCTACTCCCGGCTCGGTCCTCGCCCCAAGCTGCAGTCGTGGGTCGACCTGCTGGCGCTCAGCGTCGGTCTGCCCGACCAGCACTGGACCGCGGTGGCGATCGGCCGGGGCCCCCGCAGCCAGGTCAGCCAGAGCCTGGTCGGCCCGCTCGACCACCGGGCCGAGCAGTGGTTGCGCGAGCTGGTCGACCTGTTCGACCGCGGCACCTGCGAGCCGTTGCCGCTGCCGGTGAAGACCGCCGCGGCGTACGCCGCCGAGCGCGACGCCGAGCGTCGGGGCGTCCCGGTCAAGGACGTCTGGGAGCGGGCCCGCAGCAACTGGGAGACCTCGCGGTTCGCCGAGGAGGGTTTCACCCAGGAGGACCTCGACCCCCATCATCTGCGGGCATTCGGGGGTCAGCTGAGCCTCGACGAGCTGCGGGCACACCCCCCGCGCGACGACGAGTGGTGGTTCCCCGACGAGGACAGCCGGATCGGCCAGCTGGCGCTGCGCCTGTGGACCCCGTTGCTGGCGGCCGAGCGGGCGGGGGCGCTGTGAGCACATCGACCGAGCAGGTGCCGGCGTTCGAGGCCACCGGACCGCTGCCGGACCGGGGCACGACGCTGCTCGAGGCCAGTGCCGGCACCGGCAAGACCTGGACCATCGGGGCGCTGGTGGCGCGCTATGTCGCCGAGGGCGTCGCCGAGCTCGACCAGATGCTGATCGTGACCTTCGGTCGCGCGGCCAGTCAGGAGCTCCGCGATCGGGTGCGTGAGCAGCTCGTCGAGCTCGAGCGGGCACTCGGCGGGGAGGGCCCGGAGTCGCCCAGCGACCTCATCCGCCTGCTGGTCGACGTCGACGAGGACGAACGGACCCGCCGGCGCATCCGGGTCCGGGCCGCGCTCGGCGCCTTCGACGCCGCGACGATCGTGACGACCCACCAGTTCTGCCAGCTGGTGCTGCGCGGTCTCGGCATCGCCGGCGACACCGACCCCGAGGCCCGACTGGTCGAGGACCTCAGCGAGTTGCGTGGAGAGGTCGTCGACGACCTCTACCTGCGCCTGCACGCCGGCCAGGAGGCTCCGTTGCTGACCTACGAGGAGGCGCTCGTCCTGGGGCGGGAGGCCACCGAGGACCCGCAGGCGGTGCTCGAGCCCACCGACGCCCCGCCTGAGTCGCCGGCCGGGGCCCGGGTGGCGTTCGCGGAGGCAGTGCGCGCCGAGCTCGACCGGCGCAAGCGGCGACTCGGCATCCTCAGCTACGACGACCTGCTCTCCCAGCTCGCCGACGCGCTCGCCGATCCCGACGCTCCCGCCCGCGCCCGGATGCGGCAGCGGTGGTCGGTGGTCCTGGTCGACGAGTTCCAGGACACCGACCCGGTGCAGTGGCAGGTGCTCGACCGAGCCTTCACCGGGCACGCCACGATGGTCCTCATCGGCGACCCCAAGCAGGCGATCTACGCCTTCCGCGGCGGCGACGTCGCCACCTATCTCCAGGCGACCACGACGATCGACCGGCACCAGACCCTGGCGACCAACTGGCGCAGCGATCCCGGGCTCGTCGACGCCCTCGACGTCGTGCTGCAGGGGGCGGCACTCGGCGACCCGCGCATCGTCGCCCGCTCGGTGAGCGCGGCGCGCGACCACGCCCGTCTGAGCGGGGCCGGAGCCCCGCTCCGGCTGCGGGCGGTGCGCCCCGGCGCCGTCCGGCGCGGCAAGGGCGAGGCCGACCGGGTGCGGGCCCACGTCGTCGACGACCTGGTCCGCGACATCGCGACGCTGCTCGCCTCCGACGCCCGGGTCGACGACCGTCCGGTACGCCCCGCCGACGTCGCGGTGCTGGCCCGCACCAACGCCGCCCTGCAGGCGATCCACGAGGCGCTGGCCGCCCGCGGGATCCCGGCCGTGGTCGCCGGCGGCGGGAGCGTCTTCGGCACCCCGGCCGCGGGCGACTGGCTGACCCTGCTCGAGGCGCTCGAGCAGCCCCACCGGTCCGCGCGGGTGCGTGCTGCCGCACTCACCCCGTTCATCGGCCACACCCCGGTCGACCTCGACCGCGGCGGCGACGCACTCACCGACCGGGTGGCGTCCCGCCTGCGCGGGTGGGCCGAGCTGTTGACCACCCGCGGGGTGGCGGCGGTCATGGAGGTGGCGGCGGCCGACGGGCTGACCGGACGCGTGCTCGCGCGTCCGGGCGGCGAACGCCACCTCACCGACCTGCGGCACCTCGCCGAGGCCCTGCACGCCGTGAGCGTCGAGGACGGTCTGGGCCTGGTCGCCCTCCTGGGGTGGCTGCGCGAGCAGCGGGCCGCGGATCGGCTCGAGGTCGCGGCCGAACGCACCCGGCGCCTCGACAGCGACGCCGCCGCGGTCCAGCTCGCCACCATCCACGGCAGCAAGGGGCTGGAGTACCCCATCGTCTACCTGCCGCAGTTGTGGGACCGCTGGGTCGGCAAGCCAACGGTGCCCCGGTTCCACACCGCCGACGGACGGCGCGCCCGCGACGTCGGCGGCAGGGCCGCCGGCAACGACCACTGGTCCGCGCACGAGCAGGCACACCTCGCCGAGGAGTCGGGGGAGTCCCTGCGCCTGTTCTACGTCGCCCTGACCCGAGCGCGTTCCCAGGTCGTCGCCTGGTGGGCGCCCACCTGGTCCAACACCGCGGCCTCCCCGCTGCACCGCATGCTGTTCGGGCGGCTGCCCGGGTGGGAGCAGGTCCCCGACGAGCAGGACGTCGGCGACGAGACGGCGATCGCCCGCGCGCTCGACGGCTGGCGGACCGCGGTCGAGGCAGCCGTGCCCGGCGCGTTCCGGTGGGAGTGGGCCGACCCCGTCGAGCCGCCGCCACTGACGGCCGAGGACGACGCGCCCCCGCTCGCCGTACGCCGGTTCGACCGTGGGGTCGACCTGCGGTGGCGCCGGACCTCCTACAGCGCGTTGAGCGCGGTCATCGAGCACCAACCGGCCGGGGTGGCCAGCGAACCCGAGGTCGCGCCGCGCTCCGACGAGCCCGACGAACCCCTCCCGGCGCCGACGCCGGACGACCCGGACCCGGACGCCACGGATCCGGAGCAGGGCACCCCGTCACCGATGGCGGCGCTGCCGGTGGGCGCCACCTTCGGGTCGCTCGTGCACGCCGTCCTCGAGGTGGCCGACCCCGCGGCCTCCGACCTCGGGGCCGAGCTCCACGGTCATCTCGACGAGCAGCTCGTGCACTGGCCCGTCGACCTCGACCGGCAGCTGCTCGTCGACGCGCTGGGCGCGGTGCTGACCAGCCCGCTCGGCCCGCTCGCGGGCGAGCTCACCCTCGCCGGCATCCCGCTGCGCGACCGGCTCTGCGAACTCGACTTCGAGCTGCCGCTGGCCGGCGGCGACAGCCCCCGCGGCCGCGACACCTCCAGCCCGGTCCTCCTGGGCGACCTCGCGCCCCTGCTGCGCGCCCACCTGCCGGCCGACGACCCGGTGCTGCCGTACGCCGATCAGCTCGCCGACCCGGTGCTGGGGGAGCAGGAGCTGCGCGGCTACCTCACCGGGTCGATCGACGTCGTGCTCCGCGTGCCCGCGGCCGAGGGGCACCGCTACCTGGTGGTCGACTACAAGACCAACTGGCTCGGCGGGCGCCCTGCCGAGGCCGACCGCCCGGCGGTGCTGCACGCCGAGGACTACCGCCCGCGCGCCCTCGCGGCGGCCATGGGCACCTCCGACTATCCGCTGCAGGCCCTGCTCTACGCCGTGGTGCTGCACCGCTACCTGCGCTGGCGGCTGGCCGACTACGACCCGCACCAACACCTCGGCGGGGTGCTCTACCTCTACCTGCGCGGCATGTGTGGTCCCACGACCCCGGTCCTCGACGGCGGCCCGTGCGGCGTCTTCGCCTGGGACCCACCGGTGGCGCTGGTGCTGGCGGTCTCCGACCTGCTCGACGGACGCCCCGGTGGAGGTGCGCGATGAGCGAGCTCTTCGAACCCGTCGACGGGTACGACCGGCGGCTGCTGGGGGTTCCCGACGACCTACCGCCGACCCTGGTCGCCTTCAACACCGCCGGGGTGCTCACCGCGGCCGATGTCCACGTCGCCACCACCGTCGGGCGGCTGGGCGGGGAGTCCGACCCCGACGTGCTGCTCGCGGTGGCCCTGGCGGTCCGCGCCGTGCGCTTCGGGTCGGTCGGCCTCGACCTCGACGCCGTCGCCGGCGTCCTCGAGGGCGCGCTGCCGCAGGAGGAGCGGGGGCAGCTGCCCTGGCCGGCGCCCGAGGCGTGGCGGGCTGCGGTCGCGGCGAGCCCGTTGGTGGGTGCCGGCGTCCTCCACCTCGACCACGACCTGCTCCACCTCGACCGCTACCACGCGCTCGAGGTGCAGGTCTGCGACGACCTGCTCGCCCGGCTCGGGGCCGAGGTCGTCCCGCCCGTCGAGGAGATCCTGCGGGCCGGCGCCGCGCGGGTCTTCCCCGGCGAGGGGTACGCCGAGCAGCGCGCGGCCGCCGAGGCGGCCGTCCGGCACGCCACCACGGTGCTCACCGGCGGGCCCGGCACCGGCAAGACGACGACGGTCGCGGGTCTGCTCGTGCTGCTGCACGAACAGGCCGAGGCGCGCGGCGAGGAGCTGCGGGTCGGGCTGGCCGCACCCACGGCGAAGGCCGCGGCCCGGCTGCGGGAGGCGATCGAGGAGGCGGCCGCCCAGCTCCCCGCGGCCGACCGTGACCGGCTCCGTGGCCTGGAGGCCCGGACCCTCCACCGCCTGCTCGGGTCCCGCCCCGACAACTCCACGCGCTTCCGCCACCACCGTGGCAATCGCCTGCCCTACGACGTGGTGCTCGTCGACGAGACCTCGATGATGCCGTTGACGCTCACCGCGCGGCTGCTCGAGGCGGTGCGGCCCGATGCTCGCCTCGTGCTGGTCGGCGACCCCGATCAGCTGGCCTCCGTCGAGGCGGGGGTGGTCCTCGGGGACCTCGTGGCCGGGCTGTCCGACCACCCGCGCTCGCCGGTGGTCGCCCTGCGCACCGTGCACCGCTACGGCGAGGACATCGGCGCTCTGGCCCGGGCGCTCCGGGCCGGCGACGCCGAGGAGGTGCTGGCCGTGCTGCGCGCAGGCACACCGGGGGTGACCTTCGTCGAGACCGACGAGCCCGCTCCCGTGCTGCGGCCGGTGCTCGAGAACGCGGCGGGACGCCTGCACGCCGCGGCCGCCGCCGGCGACGCGGCCGGCGCGCTCGGCGTGCTCGAGCAGCACCGGCTGCTGTGCGCCCACCGCGAGGGCCCCGCCGGCGTACGCCACTGGAACGCGCTGGTCGAGCAGTGGCTCGCCGAGGGCGCCGGCCACCACCACGCCCGCGGCGGCGTCGGACGACCGCTGCTGGTCACCGCCAACGACTACGCGCTCGGGGTCCTCAACGGCGACACCGGCGTGGTCGTGCAGACCCCCGACGGCCCGCGCGCCTTCTTCACCGGCGGTCAGGTCATCGCCCCCGCGCGGCTGGGGGAGGTCGAGACCCTGCATGCGATGACGATCCACAAGGCGCAGGGCAGCCAGGCCGGGGAGGTCAGCGTCCTGCTCCCGCCGGAGGACTCCCTGCTGCTCACCCGCGAGCTCTTCTACACCGCGGTCACCCGTGCTCGCGACCACGTGCGCGTCGTCGGCACCGAGGCGGCTGTGCGGGCGGCCGTCGAGCGCCGGGTGCAGCGCGCCAGCGGGTTGCGCCGACGGTTGCGGCTCAGCGCCGGCTGAGCCTCACCGGCCCGTGCGTACGAACGTCGTGCGCAGTTGCTGACCGGTGAGCTCGAGCAGCGTCCATCCCGTGAACGCCCCGTCCGCCGGACCGGCCGGGCTGCCGGCCACCGGGCCGGCGGCGACGGCGAAGGCGCCGTCGTACCGGGTGGCCTGGAACCGACGGCCGTGGCCGGTCACCATCGCGATCGGGGTTCCCCGCCCGGCAGCGTTCCCGAGCAGGTCCTCGATCAGGTCGGCCTCGCGGCGGTCGGAGAGCCGTCGCCCGGCGCCGGGCACGAGAGCACGGGCGGGGTGGTGCATGAGCACCACCGCGGCCCGGACGTTGCGGTTGTTCACCGAGCGGGTGAGTGCCTGCCGCAGCCGGACCAGCTGCTGGAAGCCACCGGCGCGCACCGAACCGGCCGCCGAGTTGAGGCGGATGAACCGGATGCCGGCGCGGTCGAAGACCTCGGCCGGGGCGCCCAGCACCTTGCGGTAGGCCGCGAGGTCCCCGGCCCGATCGGAGTCGCCCGGCGCCCAGGCCCACGGCACCGAACCCAGCTCGGACTGGAGGATCGAGCGGGCGAAGGAGAGGTTGGCGCTCGTGCCGCGGGTGACGACGTCACCGGTGAGCAGGACCTGGTCGACGCGGGCCGCCCGGGCTGCGCGCAGGGCACTGCGGAAGCGCTTGACCGCGGTGCTCTGGGGCGCTGACGCGTCGAGCCGTACGTCGCCGAGCACCGCGATGCGCGGTCCGGCCTTCGTGCCGGGGACGGAGTCGCGGACCCACGGGTCACGGGGGAGCGTGGGGAGGGGTGCCAGCTTCCACGGCATCGCGCTGCCGAGGTCGTCGAAGGCCAACCGGCCGCGGTGCGCCTTCTTCGCGCGGGGCACCACCCGGATCCGCGTGACGGCGGCCGGGGCGGCCGTGCCGCGCAGGGCCGCCGGGATCGTGACGGTGACCTGGCGCCAGCCGCGCCAGGTCACCCGCGGGGCGATGGTGAGCCAGCGGCTCTTGCCCCGGCTCGGCCGCACGGCCACGCGCACCCGGGCGCCGGAGCCGTCCCCGCGGATCCACAGCCGCACCTGCCGGGCCTGCTTCCGCAGCGCGATCGGGGCGTGGCGCAGCGTGACGCTGCGCGCCCGTCGGCCCTTCTTCGCCCGGAAGTCGACGGCCAGGGCACGGCCGGCGCGACCGGCTCGGTTGGGCGCCGCGCTCAGCGCGGCGCTCGCCCGCTTGCCGCGGACGCGCCAGCCGCCGGTGCCGTTCATTGCGTGCGCGCGGACCTGCTTGGCACCCGCGGTGAGGCCGATCCGGGTCGTGACGCCGCCGGCGTGGAACGTGAGCCTGCCGCGGGCGTTGGGCCGCTTCGCCCGCACGACGAATCCCCGGCCGCTCCGCTTCACCGCGAACCGCTTCTTCGGGAAGCCCAGGCGTACGTCGCGGGGCTCCACCCACGTGCCGTGGCCGTCGGCGTCGTAACCGCGCAGTTCGACGAACTGCCGCGCGCCGGTGCCGGCCAGCTTGACCCGCCCCACACTGGGCTCGAGCCGGTGCACCCGTCCGAGCACCCGGAGTCCGAGGGTCCCACGGGCCTTGCCCCGCCGCGCCGCCACGGTCACCGGTCCGGTGGACCGACCCACCACGACCTTGCGCAGCGACCGGCCGCCGCCGACCTGGGCGCCCTGGCCGGCGCGCCAGCGGGGCTTGGCCGCCGCCGGGCCGAGACGCCCGGTGTGCCCGCGCGCGACCAGGGTCCGCCCCAGTCC
>JAJUGK010000047.1 GCA_029268205.1 Nocardioidaceae bacterium | reverse complement strand
GCCTGCGTGCGGGTCAGCACGACTGACTGTGCGACGTGCGGGACCGTGAGCTCGCGCCCGACCAGCGCCGCCGCGGCGGCGTACGCCGGGACGCCCGGGCAGACCTGCCAGGAGACGCCGGCCTCGTCGAGTCGGCGGGTCTGCTCGTGCAGCGCGGAATAGAGCGACGGGTCTCCCGACGTCAGCCGCACGACGTGCCGACCGTCGCGGTCGGCCTCGACGATCGTCCTCGTGATCGCCTCGAGGTCGAGGCTCTGAGTGTCGACCAACCGAGCTCGTGCGCTGCAGTGCGCCAGGACCTCGGAGTCGAGGTATGTGCGGGGATAGAGCACCACCTCGGCCGCGGCCAACAGGCGCGTCGCCCGCACCGTGAGCAGGTCGGCGGCGCCGGGACCGGCGCCGACGAAGTGAACCGTCATCGGACGTACCTCGGGGTCCAGACGCCCGCGGGCGAGACGCGCGTGCTCGAGGAGCCCACGATCAGCAGGCACTTCATATCAATGGAGGCGGGGTCGAGCTCGCCGAGGGTGGTGAGCGTCAACGACTCCTCGGCCCGTCCGACATCGCGCCCGACCACCACGACCGTCTCCGGCCGGCGGTGCTCGAGCAGCACACTGCGGGCGATGCCGACCTGCTCGGTGCGGCTGCGTGAGGCGGGGTTGTAGACCGCGAGCACCAGATCGGCCTCGGCGATGGCACGCAATCGACGCTCGACCACCGACCACGGCTTGAGCCGGTCGGAGAGGCTGAGCACCGCGAAGTCGGCGCCGATCGGCGCACCTGCTCGTGCGGCGACGGCCTGGACGGCGCTGACTCCCGGCAGCACCCGGATCGCGACCCCGTCATACACGCCGTCCTCGGCGGCCTCGAAGACGGCGGCGGCCATTCCGAACACGCCGGCATCTCCCCCGGAGACGACCGCGACCCGCTCACCCTGACGGGCCAGGTCCAGTGCGTGCCGGGCCCGGTCGACCTCCACCGTGTTTCCCGAGGCATGTCGCGTGAGGCCGGCCCGCTGGGGCACGCGCGCCACGTACGGCGCGTAGCCGACGACGTGGTCGACCTCGGCCAGCGCGGATGTCGCCTCGGGCGTCAGCCATTCCTCGGGGCCCGGCCCCAGCCCGACGACGAGGAGCTCGGGTCCGCGCGTCGTCTCGTCCGCGCGTCCCGGACGGGCGGGCGCGGCGGATCCGTCCCGCGAGCGAGGACCGTGGAGGGTGTCGCCGGGCACCACGACCAGCGAGAAGTACGGCACTCGGCCCTCGTCGACCTCGGCCACGGGACGCCAGTGCTCCTCCGGCATGGAGGCACGCTCGACGTACAGCGCGTGCTCGAGCCGCCCCGCAGCGGCGAGCGCGCGGCGTACGGCGGGGAAGGTCCGGCCGAGCTTCATGATGACGGCGCCATCGGTGTCGGCGAGCCGGCGAGCGAGTTCGGGCTCGGGAAGGGTGCCGGGCAGCACCGTCAGGACATCGGTCTGCCGCACGAGCGGGGAGGCCGTCGTGGCGGTTGCGGCGAGGAACGCCGGGACACCGGCGACGACCTCGGTCGGGTAGGTCGCCGAGAGCCGGTCGTGCATATACATGTAGGAGCCGTAGAACAACGGGTCGCCCTCGGCCAGCAGCACCACGTCGCGGCCCGCGTCAAGATGTGCGGCCAGGCGGGCTGCTGCCTGCTGGTAGAAGTCGGCCAGCGCCCCCTCGTACCCACCGGGGTGGTCGGTCGTCCCTGTGGTGACCGGATAGGTCAGCTCTTCCTCGATCACGCCGGTCGGCACCAGATCGTCGGCGATGCGACGGGCGTTGGAGGACTTGCCCGCGGCTGCGTGATAAGCCACCACGTCGGCGGCTGCGATCAGGCGTGCCGCCTTCAGGGTGATCAACTCCGGGTCGCCCGGACCGACTCCGACGCCGTAGAACCGGCCGGTGCTCATTCCTCCTCCTGGGCGATGGCGTTGAGCGCAGAGGAGGTCATCGCTGACCCGCCGCGCCGACCGCGCACGGTGACGAACGGGATGTCGATGCCGTGGTCGGTGGCCAGGTCGGCCAGTGCCTGCTTGGACTCAGCGGCTCCGATGAAGCCGACGGGGCAGCCGACGATCGCTGCCGGGCGCGGGGCGCCGTCGACCAGCATCTCCAACAGGTGGAAGAGGGCCGTCGGAGCGTTCCCGATCGCAACGACCGCACCCTCGAGGCGGGGCTCCCACAACGACACCGCGGCAGCGGACCTCGTCGTACCCCACCGGTCGGCCAGATCTGGCACACGCGGGTCCTCCAGCAGGCAGAGCACGTCGTTGTCCACCGGCAGACGGCTGCGCGTCACACCGCGCGCGACCATCGTGGCGTCGCACAGGATCGGTGCCCCAGCCTCCAGTGCCGCCCGGGCACGGGGGACGAGACGTGGGTCGATGAGGAGGTCGTCGGTCAGGTCGACCTGGCCGCTTCCGTGGATCATCCGAACCGCCAGCCGCTCGGCCTCCGCAGGAACCGAGGACAGGTCGGCCTCACGACGGATCGTGGCGAAGGAGTCTCGGTAGATCGCTGCGCCGCGGCCGACGTACTCGTAGTGCCGTCGGGGTGGACGGAGGTCGGTCTCGAAGGTCATCAGGTCTCCTCGGGGATCAGGACGCCGCGCCACGGCGTGACGATGAGGACGGGTGCGTCGGTGAGCCGGCTCACGGCGGCCCGGTCGAGGCCCCCATCGGGGACGCGTTGGTGGAACCCACCGGGAACTTCGCCGTACGGCAGTGGGGGTGCCGGCGACGGAAGTCGCTGGTCAGGTGGATGGGCATCGGTGAGCGGGTGATCGAGCTCGGTGACGTGCCAGGCCGCCGCAGGGCCGCTGCCGCGCCGTGAGAGGAACTCGCGGGCGAGCCTGACCAGCGCGCCGGGCGCCGCCGCGAGTGGCACGACCGGCCCCCATCCCGCACCGACCCGCACCTGTGCGCGATGCGCGTCGAGGGCTACCAAGCCGAGGTCACAGCTGCGCTCGAGCAGGTCGCCTCGGCCGTCGTCGAGAACGAACAGGAAACGGCCCGGCAGGCCTGCGAGGGCCGGGTCGGCGCAGATCGCAGCGTCGAGAGCCGCCACCACGGGTCGCACGTCCGCACGGCCGCCCGTCAGGCCCGTTTGCGGCGAGGCCATCACGTTCCGCGCGAGGTCGTGAGCGCGGCTGGGCAGGAGCCCCGTCCGCTCCAGGTCTGCGAGGACGTCGTCGGCCAGGCGCTCCGTGCCCGGCGCTGCGGGCAATCCGCGCACCTGAAGATTGCTGCGAGTGGTCACTCGCACGCGGCCGTCGCCGTACCGTTCGGCGAATCGGATGACCGCCGCCAGCGACTCCGGCTGCACCCGGCCCCCGGGCAGTCGCAGGCGCACCAGCAATCCGTCTGCGGCCGGCCAAGGGCGCAGCGCACCAGGACAACGGTCTGGTCGGACCCGGTTCACCGTGATGCTCACCTTGCTCGGAGTCAGGGTCCGTACGCGAGACCCACCTTGACCCGACGACGGGTGTCGTCAGGGCCAGCAGGTCTTCGGACTCGGATCATCCGGGTGTGGACGCCTTCCCAGGGCACGTGTGGCCCCAGTGGCTGCCGTCGCCGGCTCGTCCCACCCGTCCCCTCACCGCTGCGCGTCAGTTCCGGATTCACACCGGATTCCCTGACTCCTGGCATCAGGAGCACGACTGGCTGTCTGGAACATACCGCTCGCTCGCCGGCGACCTGCTGCCGCCCCACCCTCGATTCCTCACGCACGGCCTGTTCGCAGGCTTCGGATCACGCCGTGCCCACCGTGTGCACGTAAGGACGGAGCCCCGTGGCGTCACACAACGACGAAGCCGCAGGTCAGCGGGCTGACCTGCGGCTTCTCGTCCTGCGCGCCTGTAGGGATTCGAACCCCAAACCTTCTGATCCGTAGTCAGATGCTCTATCCGTTGAGCTACAGGCGCCCGTCCCGACACGGGGTGTCGGGACCCGATGGACTCTACCGCCTCCCCGGGCGCGAGTGGAAATCGGCCCCGCGCCCGGGTAGCGGTCGAGCCTCAGCCCTCGGCCGCCTCCTCGAGTGCGGCGGCGACGCGGCGGTGCGCCTCCCAGATCTCCTCGGGCAGGCCGTCGAACTGCTTGAGGTGCTCCTCGCGGAAGCCGATCTCCTGCTGCCAGCGCGGCACGTCGATGCTGAGCACGGTGTCGAGGTCGTCGGGGCGGATCTCCAGACCCTCGAGGAGCAGCTCCTCCTTGGTGGGCAGGATCCCGACCGGCGTACGCCGACCCTCGACCTCGCCGGCGCGGTACTGCATCAGCCACACGAGCGGGCGCAGGTTCTCGCGGTAGCCGGGCCACAAGAAGCGGCCGTCGTCACCCTTCTGGAACCAGTTGACGTGGGCGAAGACCGGCTTGTTCTTCGCAGCCCCGATGACCTTGAGCCAGTGCGCGGCGTAGGCGCCCTCGGGGTAGGACATGAACGGCCGCATCGACATCGGGTCGTAGCGCAGCTGGCCGTCGAGACCGTCGGCGGCGAAGGTCGCCTCGGCGCCCAGGGTCAGGCCGTCGTACACGCCCTCGGCGATGTCGTCGATGGCCCGGATCAGCGGCTCGCGGTCGCTGGTGCGGCCGCCGAAGATGATGCCGTGGATCTCCACACCGGCGGGGTCCTCGAAGTCCTTCGCGACGTTGGGCACGTTGGCCAGCGTCGTGGTGAACCGGCTGTTGGGGTGCGCCCACGGGGCGTCGGCGTCCTCGGGGCTGCGGTCAGCGATGCGCTCGCCCTTCCAGTCCAGCCAGCCGTCGAGGTCGGCGGGCTTCTCCCCGCGACCCTCCCACCAGACCTCGTGGGTCAACTCGTTGTAGGCGACGTTGGTGAAGATCGTGCCGGTGCCCGGGACGATCGACTCGATCGCGGTGGGGTTGGTCTTCTCGTTGGTGTCCTTCGCGACGCCGAAGACACCGTTCTCGGGGTTGAACCCGCGCAGGGTGCCGTTCTCGTCGACCCAGATCCAGGCGATGTCGTCGCCGTAGAACTCGACGTGGTAGCGGTCGCCGAGGGCGTCCGGCGCCAGCGTCATGGCGAGGTTGGTCTTGCCGGAGGCCGAGGGGAAGCCGCCGCAGATGTTGTACTTCTTGCCGGTCTCCTTGTCGGTGATCCCCAGCAGCATGAACTGCTCGACCAGGAAGCCGTTCTTCCAGCCGTCGTACGCGCCCTGACGCAGGCCGTGGGCGATCTTGCCGAGCAGCGCGTTGCCGCCGTACGACGAGCCGAAGTGCAGGATCGTGCGCTCGTCGGCGACGGTCACGAAGTAGCGCTTGTCGTCGGGCGTGCCCTGACCGAGGTTCTCCAGGTCACCGGTGACGTGGACGGCCTTGACGAAGGAGTCGCCCAGGTCGTTGATGTATTCGACGCCGACGCGCGACATCCGGATCATCTGCAGCACGACGTTGCGGTTGTCGGTCAGCTCGACACCGGCCGCGAACTTCTCCAGCGGCGCGCCCTTGGGCGACATCAGGTAGGGGATGACATACATCGTCTTGCCCTCGGAGGCGCCGGTCATCAGCTCGACCAGCTTCGGCTTCATCTCCGAGGCGGGCTTCCAGTTGTTGTAGACGCCCTTGTCGGCCGGATCGTTGGTGGCCACGATCGTGCGCTCCTCGGAGCGCGCGGGGTCCTTGTGGTAGCTGCGGGAGTAGTAGAGCCCCTCGCCCGCGGGCAGCAGCTCGCCGGCGGCCAGTGCCTCCTCGATCAGCCGGGCGTCGTCGGCGGCGCCGACGACCTCGACGCGCGCCGGACGGGTGACGCCGGCCCAGTGCACGACGTAGTCCCGCACGTACGAATTGGTCAGTCCTGCCTCGTCGAGTGCCTTCTCGACATCCACCATGTCGCTCATGCCTTTCGGGGGTCCTGCCTCTGGGGTGCGTGCGGTCGGGTCATGCCTACCGTGCGGGCGCGGGCGGCGCTCGCACGATGCCCGGAATCCCGCATGATGGGCTACGGTACATGGCTTGAAGGATTCATGAATCCATGAGGTCACAGGTGAGACCCGGATCACGGATCCTCCCCCACCCGCCACGAACCACCCGCACCCCGTCGACTACAAGGAGTCCGATGTCCGCCAGCGTGCCGCTCTATGAGGCCAAGGCGGAGCTGTTCCGGACCCTGGGACACCCGACCCGGATCCGGGTCCTGGAGATCCTCCAACAGGGCCCGACCACGGTGCGGGAGATGCTGGCGATCCTCAAGCTCGAGCCCTCCACGCTCTCCCAGCAGCTGGCGGTGCTGCGCCGGGCCGGGCTGGTCTCCTCCAGTCGCGAGGCCTCGACCGTGCGGTACGCCCTCGCCACCCCCGACGTCGCCGACCTGCTGGCCTCGGGCCGGCGCATCCTGGGCAGCACGCTGGCCAGCTCGCGCGACCTGCTCGACGAGCTCAACGACGACTGATCCCGCACCCGGGCGACCGGGCTGAGACCCGGGTCACAGGCGGGCACTCCTGCGTGATGGATGGCGTGGATCGATCCAATGGCCCTCCCCGAAAAGCCGTGGGGATACTGACCAATCCCCGACATCCAGGGCGTCGGGGACGTAGCACCCAACGACCACTCCGCCGATACGCTCGGCGGCCGGTCGCCCCCTGCGTGGGGCGTCCGCGAAGCGCGAGAGGGACCTAACCAGGCATGACTGCCGCAGCCACCCAGCAGGCCACGACCCACCAGGGGATCCTCGACTGGGTCACCGAGGTCGCAGAGCTGACCCAACCCGACGACATCCACTGGTGCACCGGCAGTGACGAGGAGTGGGTGCAGCTGACCGACTTCCTCGTCGGCACGGGCACCTTCATCCGGCTCGATGAGTCGAAGAAGCCGAACTCCTTCTACGCCGCGTCCGACCCGATCGACGTCGCGCGGGTCGAGGACCGCACCTACATCTGCTCGCGCGAGGAGCGCGACGCGGGTCCGACCAACAACTGGATGGACCCCGAGGCGATGAAGGAGCTCATGCGGGGGCTGTACGCCGGCTGCATGAAGGGCCGCACGATGTATGTCGTGCCCTTCGTCATGGGTCACCTCGAGGCCGAGAAGCCGATGTTCGGCGTGGAGATCACCGACTCCGCCTACGTCGTGGCCTCGATGCGCGTCATGGCCCGGATGGGCTCCCACGTCCTGCGCAAGATGGAGGAGCTCGACGCCGCCGGCACCGAGTTCTCCTGGGTCCCCGCGCTGCACTCGGTCGGCCACCCGCTGGCCGAGGGCGAGGACGACGTCGCCTGGCCATGCAACGAGACCAAGTACATCGTCCAGTTCCCCGAGGAGCGGATGATCTGGTCCTTCGGCTCCGGCTACGGCGGCAACGCCCTGCTCGGCAAGAAGTGCTACGCGCTGCGCATCGCCTCGGTGATGGCCCGCGATGAGGGCTGGTTGGCCGAGCACATGCTCATCCTCAAGCTCACCAGCCCTGAGGGCGTCGTGAAGTACGTCGCCGCGGCGTTCCCGAGCGCTTGCGGCAAGACGAACCTGGCGATGCTCGAGCCGACCATCCCCGGCTGGAAGGTCGAGACGCTCGGCGACGACATCGCCTGGATGCGGGTCGGCGAGGACGGCCGGCTGTGGGCGGTCAACCCCGAGTACGGCTTCTTCGGCGTCGCCCCCGGCACCAACGAGCACACCAACCCCAACGCGATGCGCACCATCGCCAAGGGCAACTCGGTCTTCACCAACGTCGCGCTCACCGAGGACGGCGACGTGTGGTGGGAGGGCCTGGAGAACCCGCCCGCCCGGGCCACCTCGTGGAAGGGCGAGCCGTGGACGCCCGACTCGACCGAGCTCTCCAGCCACCCGAACTCGCGCTACTGCACTCCGATCAAGCAGTGCGACATCCTCGCGCCCGAGTACGACGACCCGCGCGGCGTGCCGATCGACGCGATCCTCTTCGGCGGTCGCCGCCGCGACACCATCCCGCTGGTCTTCGAGGCCCGCGACTGGACCCACGGCACCTTCCTCGGCGCGACGCTGTCGTCGGAGACCACCGCCGCCGCGGTCGGCCAGGTCGGCGTGGTGCGCCGCGACCCGATGGCGATGCTGCCGTTCATCGGCTACAACGCCGGCGACTACTTCAACCACTGGATCACGGTCGGCAAGGAGAACGACGCGGCGAAGCTGCCGAAGATCTTCTATGTCAATTGGTTCCGCCGCGACGACGACGGCAACTTCGTCTGGCCCGGGTTCGGCGAGAACAGTCGGGTGCTGAAGTGGATCGTCGAGCGCATCGACGGCGAAGCCGCCGCCGTCGAGACCCCGATCGGCCACGTGCCGACCCCGGAGTCGCTCGACACCGACGGGCTCGACATGACCGACGCCGACCTGGCCAAGTGCCTCGAGGTCGACACCGATGAGTGGAGGGCCGAGCTGCCGCAGATCCAGGAGTGGTTCGACAAGTTCGGCGACGACCTGCCCGGCGTGCTCTGGACCGAGCTCGACGGGCTCCGCGCCCGGCTCGGGGACTGAGCGCCGCCGCCGTCGCCTGCAGCACCGCACCGGCCCCCGTCGTACGCCCCGCGTGCGGCGGGGGCCGGTGGCGTCGGGGCCCCCGTCCGGCCCCGGCCCGATACCCTGACCGGCGTACCGGAGGAGGGGGTGTTGGTGACCGCGAACCAGAGCAGCTACGGACCCGAGCAGCGCCAGTTGCTCGAGACCACCGCGGCGGAGCTCTACACGCGCGCGGTCGAGGGCGGGTCGCTGACGATCAACGCGACCACGTTCCCGCCCGACTCCCCGGAGCGGGCCGCCGTCGACCTGCTCATCGATCTGGGCCTGCTCACCCAGCGCGGCAACAGCAAGAAGTTCCACCCGGTCGACCCGAGCAGCATCCAGTCCCGCGTGGTGGTGCCGCTGGGCCAGCACGGCGCCGAGCTGCTCGCGGAGTCGGCGCGCTGGGCGGAGGTGTTCGGCGAGCTCGGCCAGACCTATCGGCGGATCCCGCAGACCTCCGACGAGGTCGTCACCGAGATCCGCGGGTACGCCAACATCAACCGTTATCTCCAGGCGATCGTCGCCGACGCCCGCAAGGAGCTGTTGACCGCCCAGCCCTCCGGCGGCCGGTCGGCGGCCACCCTCGCCGTCGCCGCCGAACGCGACATCCGGGCCCTCGAGCGCGGCGTGCAGATGCGCACGCTCTACCAGCACTCCGCCCGTCGCAGCACCGCCACCCGCGACTACGTGCAGGCGGTCGCCACCCACGGCGGGGAGGTGCGCACCCTCGACGAGTTCTTCAACCGGTTGATCGTGGTCGACCGCGAGCTGGCGATCATCCCCGGCGCCGAGGGCAACCACGTCGCGGTCGCCACCCACCAGCCGGCGCTGGTCGCCTATCTCACCGACGTCTTCGAGCGGGCCTGGGAGCGCGCCCGCCCCTACACCACCCGCGACGCCGCGATGGCGCGCGACATCGCCGAGGACGTCCGCGCGATGACCATCCGGATGCTCGTGGAGGGACACTCCGACCCGGCGAGCGCCAAGCGCATCGGCGTCAGCACGCGCACGTATGCCGGCTACATCGCCGCGCTCAAGGAGGAGTACGGCGCCCAGACCCGGTTCCAGCTCGGCTACGCCATGCGGAACGAGGGGCGGACCGAGGGGCGGACCGAGGGACGCGACGATGCGCGGCCCCCGGCGCCCGACGAGCAGGCCTGAGGATCAGTCCCAGCCGGTGTCGCCCCGGCCGAGCGGGCTGACCGAGCCGTCCCAACCGGTGTCACCATCCCAGCCGGTGTCCCCATCCCAACCGGTGTCACCGTCCCAGCCGGTGTCGCGCGCGGGCCGGGGCAGGCCGGCGGCGAAATCCCAGCCGGTGTCGCGCAACGGCTGGACGATGCCGGGCTTGGTCGGCTTGGCCGGCTTCGTCACCGGGGCGGCCTGGGTGGCTGCTCCGGCCCCGGCGCCCAGTCCTACGACCAGGAGCGCGGCGGCGATGCCGGCGCTGGCGCGACGGGCGAGCTGAGCGGCGGTACGGATCTGCGTGGACATCGTTCCCTCATCACGGTGGTGTGCGAGCCCCGAGCCGGGGGAGGTTGGGCTTCGACAGGTGGTTCCCGGCTCACTTGTAGTGTCGGCGACCGCGGCAGGTCTGGCCAGCGCGGGGCTGCACAGGACTGTGCACTGCAGATTCATGCAGAACCTGGCTGGAGCCGGGCCGGCCGTGGATTTTGCATGAATATGCATCACCGTGCCCCCGCATCCGTCGTCGTCCCCGGAGGAGATCCGTGACCCCTCGACCGAGCGGCACCCCGTGGCGCGCGCGCCTGCCCCGGCTCGGCCGGCCGAGCCGGGCGACCGTGCTGCGGGGCACACGGCGCGCGGTCGTCCCGGTCGTCGGCTGGTTGGTGGTGAGCATCGCGTCGGCGTTGCTGGTCTTCCTCAACTCCACGACGACCACGGTGCTCGTGGGGCACGAGACCACGGTGCGCCCCACCCTCGACGGGCACGCCTCGATCGAGCTCGGCCCCTACCTGCCCGGGCTGCGCTACCCGCTGGCGGGCCCGGTGGGGGCCGAACTGGTGCTCGGCCGGACCACGGCGCGCAGCTACGACGAGCTGCTCGAGCGGTACGCCGTGATCGCCAGCCAGCCGCAGGGTCAGATCGAGCGGGTACGCGCGGCGGTCGTCGACGTGGCCCAGGACGCCGCCCTCGACGGCGCCCTGATCGGGCTGTCCTTCCCGGTCGTGTGGATGCTCGTCGGCCGCCGGCGGCGCCGCGAGCTGCTGCACGCGGGCTGGCGCCGTACCGGCGTGGCGCTGCTCGTCGTCGGCGCCCTGGTGGTCGTCGCGCTCCGGCCGTGGGAGGACGGGCCGCCCCGGGTCGGCGAGTCCCGCTGGCGCCCGGTCACCGACGTGCTGCCGGCGGGGGTCCCCGTGCCGGAGGAGGTCGCCCCGCTCCAGGTGGACGCCGACCTGCTGACCGCCGGCACGCGCTCGCTGATCACCAGTGCGCTGGACACCTACCGCTCGAGCCACGACTTCTACGGCCGCATCGTCGAGGCGGTGCCCGACATCGCCGATCAGCTCCGCTCGCCCGCTGAGGACGAGACGGTGGCGCTGCTGGTCAGCGACCGGCACGACAACGTCGGCATGGACCCCGTCGCCCGCGCGATCGGGGACGCCGGCGGCGCCTCGATCCTGCTCGACCTGGGCGACGACACCTCGGTCGGGGGCTCGTGGGAGGCCTTCAGCCTCGACTCGCTGGACTCCTCCTTCGCCGACTGGGAGCACCGGTACGTGGCGCTGGGCAACCACGACCACGGCGACTTCGTGCCGGTCTACCTGGAGTCGCTGGGGTTCCACGTGCTCGACGGCGAGGTGGTCGAGGTCGAGGACGGCATCCGGCTGATGGGCGTGCCGGACCCCCGCAGCAGCGGGCTGGGCAGCTGGCGCGAGGAGCCGGGCATCAGCTTCGACGCCCAGCGACGCCGATTGGCCGAGGCGGTCTGCGCCGCCGACGCCGAGGGCGAGCGGATCAGCACCCTGGTCGTGCACGACGCCAACCTCGGCAACGGCGCGCTCGCGGCCGGCTGCGTCGACCTGGTCGTCGGCGGGCACCTGCACGTGCAGGAGGGACCGAACCGGGTCGAGGCCGATCCCCCGGCCCCGACCGACGAGGCGGACGACACCGAGGCGGACGACCCCGAGGCGGACGACCCCGGAACAGATGAGCCCGGAACAGATGAGCCCGACGACACCGGGACCGACGGGGACGGTGCGGCGCCGCGGGTGGGCTACTCCTACACCAACGGCACCACCGGCGGCGCGGCGTACGCCCTGGCGCTGGGCAGCAAGCTGCGCCGCGAGGCGCAGGTCAGCCTCGTCACCTACCGTGAGGGCCGCCCGATCGGGGTCCAGCCGGTCGACATCCGCACCACCGGCCAGATCGTCGTGCAGGACTGGGTACCCCTCGACCTGGGAGGGTAGGAGGAGCACGGCCCGTCCGCCGAGCCCCGAGGAGACCCCCATGACCACCCCCAGCGCGTCGCTGCCCACGCTCGTCGCCGAGCACCTCGAGAAGGCCCGCGCGGCCGCCGCGGGCCGCAGCGCCCAGACCGTGTACGGCGGGCGCGAGCACTCCCTGCGCCAGACCCTCATCGCGCTCACGGCCGGCAGTCGGCTCGGCGAGCACGAGAGCCCCGGCGAGGCGACCCTGCAGGTGCTCGAGGGCAGCGTCGTCCTGCACGCGGGCTCCACGCAGTGGAGCGGCAGCACCGGCGACTACGTGGTGATCCCGCCGGAGCGCCACGACCTGGAGGCCACCGAGGACGCCGCCGTCCTGCTCACGGTCGCGCTCGCGGCCGAGCACACCGGCTAGCCGCCGACGCGCCGCCGACGAGGCTCAGCCCGGCAGGCCCAGCTCCCGCGCGAGGAGCATCAGCTGCACCTCGGTGGTGCCCTCGCCGACCTCGAGGATCTTGGAGTCGCGGTAGTGCCGGGCGACGGTGAACTCGTTCATGAAGCCGTAGCCGCCGAAGACCTGGGTGGCGTCGCGGGCGTTGTCCATCGCCGCCTCGCTGGCGACCAGCTTCGCGATCGCGGCCTGCTTCTTGAACGGCTTGCCCGCCAGCAGCAGCCGGGCGGCGTCGAGGTAGGCCAGGCGCGCGGTGTGGGCGCGGGCCTCCATCCGGGCGATCCGGAAGGCGACGGCCTGGTTGGCCCCGATCGGCCGCCCGAACGCCTCGCGTTCCCCGGCGTACCGCACGCTCTCGTCGACGCACCCCTGGGCGGCACCGACCGCGAGCGCCGCGATCGCGATCCGGCCCTCGTCGAGGATCCGCAGGAAGTTGGCGTACCCCCGCCCCTCCTCGCCGAGCAGGTTCTCCACCGGCACCCGGACGTCGGTGAAGGTCAGCGGGTGGGTGTCGGAGGCGTTCCAGCCGACCTTGTCGTAGGCCGGCTCCACGAGCACGCCGGGGGTGTCGGCCGGGACGAGGATCGAGGAGATCCGGCGCTTGCCGTCGAGTTCGCTGGTGACCGCGGTGACGGTGATCAACCGGGTGATGTCGGTGCCGGAGTTGGTGATGAACTGCTTGGAGCCGTTGATGACCCACTCGTCGCCGTCGCGCACGGCGGTGGTGCGGGTGCCGCCGGCGTCGGTGCCGGCGCCGGGCTCAGTCAGCCCGAACGCGCCGAGCGCCCGGCCGGCGGTGAGGTCGGGCAGCCAGCGCTGCTTCTGCTCCTCGGTGCCGAACCGGTAGACCGGCATCGCCCCGAGCGAGACGCCGGCCTCGAGCGTGATCGCGACGCTCTGGTCGACCCGGCCGAGCTCCTCCAGCGCCACGCACAGCGCGAGGTAGTCGCCGCCCATGCCGCCGTACTCCTCGGGGAACGGCAGCCCGAAGAGCCCCATCTCCCCCATCTGCGCGACGACGTCGTACGGGAAGGTGTGGGTCTGGTCGTGGTGGTGCGCCACCGGCGCGACCACCTCGGTCGCGAAAGCACGCACGGTGCGCGCGAGCTCGAGGTACTCCTCGGGCAGGTCGGCGCTGAGCAGTCCGGACACGGGCCACCTCCGGGGTGCGAGACGGGGTTAACGAACGTTAACACCGCGCCGGGCCTCCCCGGAACGACCGAACCCCCGTCGGCGGACCGACGGGGGTTCGGATGCTGCGGAGGTGGAGGGATTTGAACCCTCGATGGGGTTGTAGCCCCAAACCCGCTTAGCAGGCGGGCGCCATAGACCGGACTAGGCGACACCTCCCGAGCGAGGACAGGCTACCGGGCGGCCCGGGACGGGGCGAATCGACCCTAGAAGTGCGTCCCGCCGTCGATCCGGATCTCGGTGCCGGTGATGAACGACCCATCGGCGCTGGCGAGCATCGCCACCACCCCGGCGACCTTGTCGGGGCCGGCGTTGCCGCCGGGGAGCTTGGGCAGCAGGCCCGCGAAGAGCCCGAAGTCGATGTCGTCGGGCAGGCCGGGCCCGACGTTCTGCCGGCTCTCGCCGAGCCCCTCGGTCATCCCCGAGGAGATCGACCCGGGCTGGACCGCGGTGAACCGGATCCCGCGCTTGGCGTACTCCGCGGCCAGCGCGTGGGTCATCGCCTGGATCCCACCCTTGCTCGCGGCGTAGGCCGACATGTAGGGGTGCGCGAACGCCGCGGACGTCGAGCTGAAGTTGACCACCGCCGGCGACGCGCCCTCCGACAGCGCCGGGATCGCCTCGCGGATCACCAGGAAGGTGCCGACGAGGTTGACCCGCAGCACCCGCTCGAAGTCGGCCACCGACGTCTCGTGGGTGTGGGAGGAGCGCAGGATGCCCGCGGCGTTCACGAGCGCGTCGAGCCCGCCCAGCCGGGCGGTGGCCTCGGCCACGCCGGTGGTGACCGACCGCTCGTCGGCGACGTCGAGCTCGAGGGTCGTCAGCTCGCCGGCGCCGGCCGGCGCCGCCGCGGCGCGCTTCTCGGTGTCGGCGAGCCCCTCGGGGCTCACGTCGGCGGCGACCACCCGGCCGCCCTCGCTCAGCATCCGCAGGGCACAGGCCTGACCGATTCCGGAGCCGGCGCCCGTGACCAGGACCCGGCGGTTCTCAAAACGCATCACGGGCCCATCCTGGCCGCTCGTCCGGCTCAGCGCAGGCGTTTGTAGCCGCGGCCGTGGTCGAGTCGGATCCGCAACTCGCGCACGAACTCCTCGGGGTCGACCCCCAGCACCCGCACGGGGATCGTGGTCGTCTCGCCGGTCCGGGACCGCAGGACGACGCAGGGCTCCCCGGCCACCTTGGTCACGACCGCGTCCTCCACGTCGGCCCAGCGGCCCTGGGCCTTGCCGACGCCGCGGACGTAGCGCACCCGGTAGCCGGTGGCGTCCAGGCGCACCATCCACGCCCGGCGGGTGAGGAAGGCGCCGACGACGAACACCAGCACGACCGCGGCGACCACGGTGATGCCGAGGACGACGATCGGCAGCGTGAGCACCCCGACCAGCAGGGTGACCACGAAGACCAGCCCGCCCAGCACCGCGAGGAAGCCCCCCATCAGCCGGAGGGCGAGGGGTTGGGAGAGGCGGTAGTCGATCGGGCCGGGCGTGTCGGTCACCGGGCCATTGTCCCCCGTCGCGGTGACCGCGCGGCCGGCCGGTGCCACAGTCGGGCGCGGCCGGTGACAGCAGTCACACCAAGGCGGCTAACGCCCGCGGAAGACCGGCGCGCGCTTCTCGGCGCGGGCGGCGGCGGCCTCCTGCACGTCCTCGCTCCCCCAGCAGGCCGCGAAGGTACGCGCGATCTCCTCATCGCTCCCGCCGTTGAGCACGAGCTTGTTGTGGGCCAGGGTCAGCGGGGCGAGGTCGGCGATCTCCCGGGCCCAGGCCAGGGCGGTGTCGAGGTCGCCGCACCGGTCGACCAGTCCGTACCGCAGCGCCTCGTCGCGGTCGACGGTCTCGGCGGCGAGCATCAGCCGCCGGGCCAGACCGCCGCCGGCGACCGTCTGCAGCGTGCGCATCGTCCAGGCGTCGACGGCCATCCCGTTGCGCGCTGTGGGCACCCCGAACTTCGCCGTCTCCGCGGCCACCCGCAGGTCGCAGGCCAGCGCCAGTTGGGTGCCGGCGCCGATCGCGGGGCCGTTGACCGCGGCGATCACTGGGACCGGCAGCCGGGTGAAGCCGTGCAGCATGCCGTACAGCGCGTCGAGGAACTCCTCGCCGTACACACCGTTCAGGTCGGCTCCCGAGCAGAACGACGTCCCCTCGCCGGTCACCACCAACGCCCGCGCCCCGGCCTCGACCTCGGCGTGCGCGGCGGCGTGCAGCGCGCGGGCGAGCTCGAGGTTGACCGCGTTGCGTCGCTCGGGCCGCCGGAGGGTCAGCAGGGAGACGGCATCGTGGCGCGTCGTAGCGACGGTCTGGGAGGGCGTCGGGGAGGGCGCGGAGGTCATGGCCGGAGCCTAGGAGACGCCGGCGCGACCGAGCCCGGTGGTGGGGGCCGCGCGGCAGAGGGGGCGGGATTCGAACCCGCGGTGGGTCTCCCCACGACCGCTTTCAAGGCGGTTCCGATCGGCCACTCCGGCACCCCTCCTCGCCGCGGCGTACCGGAGTCTACGAGGTGGGGCGCACCGTGAGTACGACCAGTGCGTCGCCCTCCTGCACCACGTCGCCGGCCTCGACCTTGACGGCGCTGACCCGGCCGGCGTGCTCGGTGAGCACGGGGATCTCCATCTTCATCGACTCCAGCAGCACGACCGTGTCCCCGGCCGCCACCTCGGCCCCGGGCTCGACGTCGACCGACACCACGTTGGCCACCATCTCGGCGGCGATCTCGACCTGCTGCTCACGTGCCATGGGCGCGACGCTAGACCGCCGGGCGGGTTACTCGCGCGTTCGCTCGGGACGCCCGGGTCCAGCCCCCGATCAGGACCCTCAGAGCAGCGCCGCGGTGCGGCGCGGCTCGGGCCGGTGGGCCGAGGCCGCCTCGAGCTGGCGGGCCCGCCGCCCACGGGGTCCGGTGAGGAACTGGTCGAGCCGGATCACGCCGTACCCGACCAGCAGTCCGGGCAGGAGGCTGTAGACCAGGCTGAGGGCGGCGCCCACCAGGTCGGTGCCGACCAGCGAGACCGCCAGCGTGCTGGTCGCGGCGACCCCGAAGGCGCACACCCACCACCCCTGGCGGCGCCGGGCCCGCATGGAGATCCCCCAGGCGAGCGCCGGGACCCCGAGCAGGATCACCAGCGGTTGCGGGATCGCGCCCAGCGTGGTGTCCACCCGGGCGACGAAGGACTCGAACGCCGACAGCAGACCCGGCGAGGCCCACCGGCGCAGCGCCTCGGCGTAGGCCAGGGCCACCGTGATCGCCCCCAGCCCGGCGGCGAGGATCACCAGCCCGCGCCGCCCCAGACCGTGCAGCCCGGCGCCGAGGCGGAAGACCAGGCCGAGCGCGCCGGCCAGCGCGAGGGCCAGCACGACGTAGGCCAGGCGCTCGCGGGACAGGTCGGCGGCGTACCCCCCGACCGCGACGGCGCCGGCCGCGGCCACGACGACCGCGAGGAGGACCTCCCGGACCACGCCGGGGAAGGTCGCGGCCGGGACGGTGAGCATCACCCCGAGGACCGCCGCCACCGCGGCGGTGAGCACCGCCAGGCCGGCGAGCACGACCGGCGCGTCGAGCGCGACCCCGGCGACCCCGAGCGCGAGGCAGAGCGCGGCGGTGATGACCGGGCGGCCGCCCGTGCGCACCGCGAGGGCCGTGCCGTACGCCGTGGTGAGCGCGACCGCCGCGGCCCGCTGCACCTCCAGCGCCACCGCCT
>JAJUGK010000046.1 GCA_029268205.1 Nocardioidaceae bacterium | reverse complement strand
GCGGCGTACTCGCTCACTGCCGGTGCACCCTCGCCGGCGAGCGCGACCATGCGCTCAGGCTCGTGGCGGAACGCCTTCGTCGCCTCGGTGAGCGTGACTGCTTCATAGAGGCCGGCGAGATGGTTGGCGAGGAGGAGCTCGTCGACCTGCTCGCGCTGGACCCGGAGCCGGGAGGCACGCATGGCCTCCCACACTTCGGCCTTGCCGAAGTTCTCCAGATCCTCCCGATCGAGCATGCTCAGATCATCCCACCAGGCACCGACAACCCGACCCGATGACGACGTCCGGCAACAGCCGAAAACCCAGCGGTTGAGGGGAAAACCCGACCGATCGCGCGCAGCGTCTCCCACGCTTCGGCCTTGCCGAAGTCGGGGAGTTCGCCTCGATCGAGCATGCTCAGATGATCCCAGGGCCCACCGACATTCGGACCGGTGTGCGACGTGGAGGCTCAGCCCCTCTTCGGGATCATCGCGAGCTGGCGTGACTGCGCGACGAGGGTGCCGCTGGCGTCCCAGATCTCGGCGTCCTCCTCGAAGAGACCGTTGCTGAGCATCCGGGTCTCATGGGTGACCAGCAGCCAGCCGGGGACCGGCCGGGCCCGCACGTTCGCCATCAGGCTCAGGGTCGGTGCCCACCCGGGGAGGTCGAGGTTGAAGGTGACCGGCGGCAGGCAGTCGAGCACCATCAGCATGAGGATCGGGTCGGGGTCGCGGCCGTCGGGCATCCGGAACCAAGCCGAGATCCGCCCCTCCCCCGTCGGCTTGCCGTCGATCCAGCCGACGGTGTCGGGAGTCATCCGCACGTCGAGTTGCTTCTGCAGCGGCACCAGGTCGAGGAAGCCGGGCGGCGCCTGCTCCTTGCCCCAGCACTCCTCCGGCGGAGCGAGCTCGGGCATGGTGCGGGTGAGCAGGTTGCGCTGCGGGTCGTCGTCGGCGAGCCGGGTGAGGTCGGCGTACGTCGCGGTGGCGCGCAGGCGCTCGACCGGGACCCCGTCGACCTCCTGGGTCAACGCGACCTGGCCGGTGGAGACCGCGCGACCGGTGCGGATCACCTCGGTGTCGAGGTACGCCGGCCCCTCGACGGCGGCGGAGAGGTACGTCGCGCTGATGCTGACCGGGTCGGGGTGGAGCGAGCCGGCCGCCGCGAGCGAGCGCTGCAGCGTACGGCCGAGCAACGCGAGGAGGAACCCGCCGTTGAGGGCGTTGCCGATCGACCAGTCGTTGCTCAACGCCGCCCGGTAGTGCCCGGGGCGCTCCGGGTCGGGTGTCGCGGTCACCGCCCGGTCGAAGGCACCGGCCTCGGCGCCGCCCTGCTGTCCGGCGGGATCCACGACGTCGTTCGTCTCCGTGCTCACGGGCCCATCCTCCCAGCGGCGGGCAGGCCAAAGCGGCCCGGGTCATCTCCTCGCAGCGGCGTTCAGAAGATGGCCCGGACCGCGTCTTGGGTCAGCAGGACGGGATCGGAGATCCCGGTACCCGCCCTACCGAGTGCCTCGCAGCCGGATGACCCCACCGGGAGGGTGGGGCCATCCGACCGACGAGGCGGGAGAGGCGGGCCTAGATCACTTGATGCGGACGACGTTGGTGCGACCCTGCTTGTTGTTCGCACCCGCGCGCACGATCGCGTAGATCTTGCGGACCTTGTTGGGCTTCTTGTCCTTCACGGTGAAGATCGCGACGCCCTTGGCGTTGATCTTCTTGGACCGGACCTTGCGGCCGCCGACGAACAGGTCGACCACCGCGCCCTTGGCCCGGGCGGCCGAGACGCGGATCCGCTCCTTGCCGTTCTTCAGGTTCTTGGCCTTCAGCTTCGGCTTGATCGTCGCCTTGACCGGCTTCGGGTCCTCCGGCTTCGGGTCCTGGGGCTTGGTCGGCGCGACGAACTCGATGGTGTCGGAGACCTGACCCTGCGGGATCAGCGACCCGTTGCGACCACCCTGGCGCGGGACGACGGTGATCGTCGCCGTGCCGGCCTTGGCGCCCTGGAAGACGTAGTTGATCTCGCCCGTGTCGGGGTCGGTGAAGCCGTTGGCGTTGCCGTCGCCGTCCTGCAGGTCGTCCGGACCGCTGCGGAAGAAGCTGGCGTAGACCTGCATCGGCTCGCCCTCCTGGTCGACCGCCTTGAAGGTGGAGGTCACCGTGGAGCCGACCGGCCGCTTGTCCTCACCGGAGTGGGTGAGGGAGTAGGCCGAGGCGGCGAAGTCGATGACGTACCACTTCACCGCGTCCGCCGTGCCGGAGACGAGCTTGGCGGTTCCGTTGTCGGCCGCGAGGCGACCGCTCGGGGTGTGCGTCTGGAAGCCGGGCTTCGCCGGGTCGGCGTCCTCGAAGAGGAACGTCGAGTAGGTCGACTCGCCCTTGACCACCTGGTTGTTGGCGGCTGTGGCGCTCAGCTCGGCCGGGTCCTCGCCCAGGAACTGACCACTGATGTTGACCGGCCCGTTGACCCCGTTTATCCGCGCCGCGGCGGAGGTGTCGTCGACCTCGACGTTCTGGTCGATGCGGTTGCCGAACTGGTCCTTGGCGATCACATCGAGGAAGACCGTCTCGGTGGTGGGCGCCTTCGGCAGGACCCCGACCGTCTGGTGCGCGGCGAGCTTCAGCTCGACCTCGCCCGGGTTCAGCGGGTTGCCCGACCGGAAGGTGATGCCCTCCGACTCGGTCTTGCCGCCGATCGTGGCCTTGAGGGTCACGTCGGCCTCGCCGCGCGCGTCCAGCGCCTCGAACCGGTCGACCGCCACCGTGGCCGTGAAGCGGCCGCGGTCGCTGGTCCGGCCGGTCTCGGACTGGCCGTGGTCGTGCCAGGCGCCGACCGGGGCACCCTCGGTGGGCGTCGTGGCCGGCGTCAGGCCGTGCCACGAACGCGTGGTGGAGTTGTCGGTGAAGTAGCCCGCGTCGACCTCCAGCTCGACGTCGCGGTCGGTCAGGACGATGTTGTCCTTGTTCCGCGGCGTGACGGTGACCTGGACCGGGCGGCCCGGCGTACGGCGACCACCGTCGATCTCGAAGGCACGCTCGCGCACGTCGATCCGGTCGACCGCCATGTTCTTCAGGAAGTCGACGTTGAGCCGCTGGGCGCTGCCCGCCGGGTTCCCGATCCCCGGCGTGTTGACCGGGGTGGCCTCGACGTCGGTCGCGTCGCGGGTCTCCACCGTGGGGGTGACCGGGTCGGTGATCCTGACCGAGAAGCTGCCCGACGCATCGGAGCGGGCCGCAGCCGAGTTCGCGCCGTTGCGGGTCGTCCCGGCCGGCTGGTCCGCCTGGGCGGCGAACGCCGTGTCGGTGCCGGCGGAGCGCACCAGCGCGACGTTGCGGCCCGGCAGCGGCGTGCCGTTCTCGAGCGCGACGGTGCCGGCCACCGTGGCCGTGCTGCCGGCCTGGACCTGCACCACCCGGCCGTCGGCCCAGGTCACGCTCGACTCACCGGCCTCGACCTCGAGGGTGTCGGCGACCAGGTCGCCGGCGCTGACGCCGGGCGTACCGTCCCGCTCGACCCACACCTGGTAGCGGTAGGTCCCGGACCCGTCGAACCGCGGGTCGATCCGGTAGGTACCGGTCGAGCTGCGCGTGGCGTTGCGGGTGTCCGGCGCGACCTGCGTCCCGTCGAACCGCTCGACGGTGCGGGTGACCCGCAGCGACTGACCGCTGGGGACGTCCACGGCCTGGCCGTGCTGGTCGGTGACGGTGATCCGCAGGTCGCCGGTGTTGTGCTCGTCGATGTCGAAGGCGAGGCCGTCGGCGGAGGTGACCTTCAGGTCGCTCACGGCCGGGGTGTAGCCCTCGACCTTCACCGAGCGGCGGAAGTCCGTGCCGGCCTCGTAGCCGTTGGCGTCGGTGGTGTTCACGTAGTAGTCGAACTCGCCGACGAACTGGGTGAAGGTCGCCTGGCCGTTGGCGTCGGTGTAGCGCGGCGCGAGCATGCCCAGGGGGCCGATCACCTGCGCACCGGCGATCGGCGCGCCCTCCTGGTCGGTGACCGTGACGGTGACCGTGGTGGAGGAGAGGTACGGGATGTCGGTCGACGCAGCGGAGGCGGTGACGTTGGTGATCTGCTGCTCGTAGAACTTCACCGGGACCGCGTCGTCGCTGTCGCCGGGCAGCTCCGCCACGATCATCGCCTGGTTGACCGCGTCGGCACCGGCGGTGACCGGGATGCCGGTGAAGTCGACCGCGCCCCTGAAGCCGCGGCTGGTCGCTCCCTCCTCGACCTCGGCGGCGTCGGCCGTGAGCGCGGGACCGAGGGTGCCGTCGCCCTTGACGGTGCGCAGGCGGATGTCCGGCGAGCCGGAGAGGTCGGAGGTCGAGCCCTCGGCGGTGCCGAGGCGCGCCGTCCGCGACTCACCGGCGTACGGCTGGTGGAAGACCCCGATGCTCGCGTTGGGCGCGGTGGTGAGCTCGATCGACTCGTTGGCCGCGTTCACGCCGTTGCTCAGCGTGACGGTGTCGGCCGTGATGCCGGCGGGGTCGCCGAGGTTGTCGAGCCCCTCGGCGCGCACCCGCACGTTCGCCGCACTGTAGAGCGACGCCGGGGGCGCCCACTCGTGGCTGAACACGCCGTGCTGCGACGCGCCGACGGTCGCGATCTCGACCCAGCTGCCTCCGCCGTCTGCCGAGTACAGGAAACGCACCTGCGCGACGCCGGTGCCGGCGCCGGCGACGAGCGACACGGTCGTGTTGACCCCGTCGTTCTTCACCGACGCACCCTGCGAGGACTGGGTGAACAGGGTCACCGTGTCGGCGCCGACCTGTCCGCCGGTGCCGCCGATCGGAGCTGCCGAGGCCGAGGTGGCCAGGAACGGGAGCCCCGTCACTGCCAGGGCGGAGATCGCGGTGACCGCGAGACCCCGCTTCATGCCGCTGCGAGTCATGAGCTGATCCTTCCGATGTACGTCTCTCGCGGAAGGACGTCCCCGCCGCGAGCAGCGACCTCCCAGGACGCTGGTTCCAACTAGGCGGTGACGCAGGACACGCCACCGGATCGGAAGTTACGCAGCGGCGGCCGGCGGCGACGTTTACTTGCAATTCGAGGACAGCGCGTGCAAGAACGGCGCAGAGTAGGCGCCTGCGATCAAGGATTCGTGGAATCGGGGTTAAACCAGGAGGCCCTCTCTCGGGAGAACCTCCCCGACCCGGAGGATGCCCCTGACGTGGAAGCTGCTCGTAGCGCCAACGGTGCCGCAACGCGAGCCCGCCGGGGCCGGCCGCTCCGGCTCCCCGAGGACTCGACGCCGTTCAGCCAGGTCCATGGCGGATCGGCGCCCCGGGTGGCGTGGCTGCTGGCAACCTCGCGCATCTACGCGGCCGACGGCGCGTACGCCCAGCGCGAGGCGTTCGCCGCCGCACTGCGCGCCCTCGGCGTCGCCGCCGACCCGACCCGGGTGAGCCGGTGGGAGTCCGGCGCGAGCCGCCCCGCTCCGCGGGTGCTGCAGGCCTACGAACGGGTGCTCGGTCTGCGACCGGGCCAGATCAGCGTGGTCGCCGAGGGCATCACGCGATCGCTGGACCCGACCGTGCCGGTCCAGCGCGAGTGGTTCGACGTCTCCCCCGAGGAGATCCACAGCGAGCTCGACGCGCTGTTCGAGCGGATCCTCAGCCCCGGCGCCCATGACGGCCTCGACTGGCTCCAGCTCACCGGCCGGTTGACCGGCCATGCGCAGGTCTACCTGCGGCCCCAGACCTGGGCCGAGACCGCCAGCCTGCTCGTCCGCGAGCTGTGCCGCTCGGTCGGCGTCGCGCACGTGCGGCGGTACGAGGCGCTGCGGCTGCTGGTGCGGCACCCCGTAGCCCAGCGGCACGCGGTGAAGGCGCTCGGCGCCTTCGTCACCCACCCGCACGCGCAGGTGGTGTCCCAGCCGCTCATTCTGCTCCAGGAGGTCGGTGACGCCCAGGCCAGCGACCTGGTGCTGCGCATGCTCAAGGGCCCGCCCGGCATGCTGCGGCGCGGCGCGGCCTGGGTCGCGGCCAGCAAGCTCGCCCGCGACCACTTCGACGACGCGGGCCAGGCCGAGCTCGAGGCGATGGTCATGCGCATGCTCGACCGGCGACACGAGCCCCGGATCGGGCTGGACACCTCCTTGATCGACGCGATCGACGTGGCCTGCTGCCTACCGCGCGAGCGGGCCGCGCGGGTGCTGATCCGCCTGCGCAACGACCCCTCCACCCGGCACCTGGCCCAGACGCTCCACCGCGGCGAGATCGTCGCGGCGGACGACTCCCGGCGTACGGCGGTCCGGGTCGCCGAGGCGATCCAGGCCGACCTGGCGACGCCGCAGCGGCTCGAGCCCGACCAGATGCTGGTCCGGCTCGTCCGGGAGGCGCTGTTCCACAATCACAAGGAGCGACGCAACCAGGCCAGCCTCCTGCTCGGCAGCAGCCCCTACGGCCCCGCGCTGCACCGGCACTGCCTGGACCTGGCGCGCGGTGCGGACGACCTGGTCGCGATGCGGGCGCTGACCATGCTCTGGTACGGCGCACCGGACGACTGCCGCGACGGCCTGCGCGAGCTGGCCTGGCACGACCCGCGTCCGCACGTGCGTTCGCGCGCGCTCATGGCGCTGGCGCACGTGCGCGGCGGAGTCACCGCGGACGTCGAGGACCGGGTGCTGGAGGCGATCGCCCACAACCCCGACCCGCGGGCGCGGCACGCGGGGATGTACGCGCTGGGGATGAGCGGCGCCGAGACCCTCAAACTGTTGGCCGCGGAGTGCGAGCACCTGGCGCCGGTCGCCGAGTGGTGGATCGACACCGGCCCGGCGATCTACGACGAGGACTGAGACGCGGGGCGGTCCGGACCATCCGGTTGAACGCCGCTAAGCGCCGAGATGGTCCGGACCGTGGCCTCACGGTACCCAACCGATGCCGATCGCGGCCGGCTCCACGACACCGGCGGGTCACGATCCGGTCACGCCCGGCGGACCGTCAGGTCGCAGCCAGACCGCGCACCTGCAGCACCAGCTCGCCCTGCTCCTGGGTCGCCGTACGGTCGATGGTCGCGGTGATCCGCCAGTCGCGGTCCCCCTCGGGGTCGTCGAGGATCTGGGCGACCTCGTCCCCCTCCTGCACCAGCAGCGCCGGTCCGCGCGCCTCCGGGCCGATGCCGAGGTCGGCGTACTCGGCGAAGTAGGCGTCGATCTGTGCGGCCCAGTCCTCCTCGCTCGGACCGTCGGGGTGGAGGGCGACCAGCCCGGCGGCGTCCCGGCGGGCGACCAACTCGACCATCCGGAACATCGCGTTGCGCACCAGCACCCGCAGTCCGCGCTCGTCGATGGTCGGGGGCGGGGGCCGCAGCTCGTCCTGGGCCGCTGCCGCCTCGAGCACCGCCTCGGGGTGCACCAACGCCTCCCACTCGTCGAGCAGGCTGGAGTCGGTCTGCCGCACCAGCGCGCCGAGCCAGGCGGTGAGGTCAGCGACCTCGTCGGTGCGGATCGACTCCGGGACCGTCTGCCGCAGCGCCCGGTAGGCGTCGGTGAGGTAGCGCAGCAGGACGCCCTCCGAACGGGCCAGCTTGTAGGCCGCGACGTACTCCCCGAAGGTCATCGCCCGCTCCCACATCTCCCGCACCACCGACTTCGGCGACACCGGTGTCTCCAGCACCCACGGGTGTGCACCGGCGTACTGCTCGTACGCCGCCTCGAGCAGCTCCTCCAGCGGCTTGGGCCAGGTGACCTCCTCGAGCAACTCCATGCGCTCGTCGTACTCCACCCCGTCGGCCTTCATCTCCGCGATCGCCTCCCCCCGGGCGGCGTGCTCCTGGGCGCGCAGCACAGCACGGGGGTCGTCGAGGGTCGCCTCGATGATCGAGACCACGTCGAGTGCGTAGGTGTCGCTCTCGGGGTCGAGCAGCTCGAACGCCGCGAGGGCGAAGGTCGACAGCGGCTGGTTCAGGGCGAGCCGCAGCGCACCCTCGCCGGTCTCCTCGACCACGCGGCAGCCGTCGTCGTCCTGCACGACGACGCCGGCCGCGAGCAGGGTGCGGTAGAGCGCGACCGCGCGCCGGACCAGGCGCACCTGGGTACGGCCGTCCTCGTGGTTGTCGCGGAGCAGGGTCTTCAGGCGGGTATACGGGGTCCCGACCTCGCCCGACCGACCGGAGAGGACGTTGAGCAACATCCCGTGGTCGATGCGCATCCGCGAGACCAGGGGCTCGGGGTCGGCCGCGACCAGCCGGTCGAAGGCGGCCTCGGACCAGGTGACCTGACCCTCGGGCGGCTTCTTGCGCTGGACCCGCTTGAGCTTCTTGGGGTCGTCCCCGGCCTTCTGCACCAACCGGTGGTTCTCGACCACGTGGTCGGGCGCCTGGACGACCACCGTGCCGCTGGTGTCGAAGCCGGCGCGGCCCGCCCGGCCCGCGATCTGGTGGAACTCGCGCGCCTTGAGCAGCCGCTGGCGGCGTCCGTCGTACTTGGTCAGGCCGGTGAGCACCACCGTGCGGATCGGCACGTTGATGCCCACGCCCAGGGTGTCGGTGCCGCACACCACCTTCAGCAGCCCGTCCTGGGTGAGCCGCTCGACCAGCCGGCGGTACTTCGGCAGCATCCCGGCGTGGTGCACGCCGATCCCGTGCCGCAGCAGGCGCGACAGGGTCTGGCCGAACCCCTTGGCGAAGCGGAACCCGCCGATCGCCTCCGCGATCCGGTCGCGCTGCTCGCGGGTCGCGACGTTGATGCTCGTCAGCGACTGGGCGCGCTCGAGCGCCGAGGCCTGGGTGAAGTGCACGACGTACACCGGCGCCTGGTGGGTGGTGAGCAGCTCCTCCAGCGTCTCGTGCAGCGGCGTCAATGCCCAGGAGAAGGTCAACGGCACCGGTCGCTCGGCGGTCGCGACCTCCGCCACCGGGACCCCGGTACGCCGCTCGATGTCGTCCTTGATGGTGGTGAGGTCGCCCAGCGTCGCCGACATCAGCAGGAACTGCGCGCGCGGGAGGAGCAGCAGCGGCACCTGCCACGCCCACCCGCGGTCGGGCTCGGCGTAGAAGTGGAACTCGTCCATCACCACCTGGCCGACCTCGCCGTCGTCGCCGCGCAGCGCGATGTTGGCCAGCACCTCCGCGGTGCAGCAGATGATCGGCGCGGCAGCGTTCACCGCGGCGTCCCCGGTGAGCATCCCGACGTTCTCGGCGCCGAACACCTCGCACAGGGCGAAGAACTTCTCGCTCACCAGCGCCTTGATCGGCGCGGTGTAGTAGGTCCGCCGGCCCGCCGCCATCGCGATCGCGTGCGCCCCGATCGCCACCAGGCTCTTGCCCGACCCGGTGGGGGTTGCCAGGACGACGTGCGAGCCGGTCGCGAGCTCGAGCAGCGCCTCCTCCTGGTGGGGATAGAGGTCGAGCCCCTCAGCCGCCGCCCAGTCGGTGAAGGTCCCCAGCAGCTCATCGGGGTCGGAGGGCAGGGGCAGGGGAAGGGGGCGCATCGCTGCCATCCTCGCAGGTCACCTGTTGGTCGAGCGAAGTCGAGACCCGGGGGATCGGGGCGGGTTTGGTGCGCCATACGCGTCAAATCCACCCCGCTGAGTCATGAGGCCCGTTGTCCACAGGGGGTGGGCGGGATTCGGGCGATCTCGTGCAGGGTCTGCGGATGGACCAGGAGATCCAGGAGCGGCTCCGCACCCAGGCGGGGGTGATCGCGCGACACCAGCTGCGGGAGGCCGGTGCCCGACCGTGCGACCTCGAGCGCATGCTGCGCCGGCGCGACCTGAGCCCGGTGCATCGCGGGGTGTTCGTCAACCACACCGGCGAGCTGACGTGGGCCCAGCTCGCGTGGGCGGCCGTCCTCGCTGTCTGGCCCGCGGCGCTCTGGGGACCGACCGCCTTGTGCGCCCACCGAGATCACCGCGTCCGCGCCGCAGGTGAGTCCGTCAAGGACGGCACGTTCCATGTGGCCGTCGAACACGGACGCCGGCTGGTGGCGCCCGCCGGCGTCACGCTCCACCGGGTGCGCCGACTCGACGGTCAGGTGCGGTGGAATCTCGGCCCGCCACGCCAGCGCATCGAGCACGCGGTCCTCGACGCCGCAGGGTGCGCCACCACGCGCACCGGACGGATCGGGGTGGTCACCGCTGTCGCGAACGCCGGTGCCAGCACCGTGGAGCGGATCCGCCGAGCGCTGGACGCACGCTCCCGCATTCGTGATCGGGAGTGGTGGCAGGGAGTGCTGACCGACCTCGCCGAGGGCACCAACTCGGTGCTCGAGCACGCCTACCTCGTGAACGTGGAGCGAGCCCACGGCCTGCCCGCCGGTCGGCGCCAGGCGCGCGTGGTCACCGAACGCGGCGTGACCTATCGCGACGTCGACTACGACGGCCTCGTCGTCGAGCTCGACGGACATGCGTTCCACAACAGCGCGGTGGACCGGACCCGGGACCTCGCGCGTGATCTGCGGACCGCCATCGCAGGGGTGCGCACCGTGCGGTTGAGCTATGGGCAGGTGTTCGACGACCCGTGCGGCGTCGCTGTGAGCATCGCTGCGCTCCTCCACGCGCCCCTCCGGCCATGCGGCCCTCGGTGCGCCCTCCCTCCGTCGGCATGATCGGGGTGGCGCTGACGCACCAGGCACGTCAAACCCGCCCCATTCATGCCCGTCGCTCGCGCCAGTCGGCGGCGAGCGGTGGGACGGCGGCCACGATCAGCACGACCGCGACGGGGACGAGGACGGCGAACCCGAAGGTGAGGTAGCCCGCGGCGCCGACCATGCCGCCGACGATGAACAGCCCGACCAACGAGACGTGCAGTGCGAGCTTCTGCCCATCGGCGCGCACCGGGTCGTGGCCCGGGCGGCGCGAGCGGTAGACCAGCTTGCCGAGCTCGATGCCGATGTCGGTGACCATGCCGGTCACGTGGGTGGTGCGGATCTGCGCGCTGGAGATCTTGGTGATCAACGCGTTCTGGAGGCCCATCGTGAAGCACAGCACCACCACGATCAACACGGTGCGCCAGCCGTCGAGGTCGGTGTCGAGCCGGTCGGCGAGCAGCCCCACGAGCAGGATGAGCGCGGCCTCGATGCCCAGCACCGCGGCGAACCGGCCGTGCAGCTCACGCCGGCGGCACCAGTTGAACACCACCGCGCAGGTCATGGCGCCGGCGATGAAGGCGGCGATCGCTCCGATGGCCAACACCACGACGTCCCACTCGGCGATCACCGCCGAGTCGGCGAGCGCCGCGGTGACGCCGGTCATGTGCGAGGTGTAGAGCGCGACCGCCACGAAGCCGACCGAGTTGAGGATCCCCGCGGCCGCCGCCAGCAGCGCGGCGAGCTGCCAGTTGCGGCGCGTGGTGCGCTCGGGGCCGAGGATCATGGGCTCCATCTTCGCTGGTCGCCCCGACCTTGAGCGCGGCGGCTACCGTTCCCCACCGTCGCCCGAACGTCACAAAGGCGGCCGACCCGGTGACCCTCGCCCTGAACTGATCCGATGCGGTTGGGTGGACCCATGACCCGACCGCTGCGCACCCTGTCCCTGGCCGACCTGCGCCGCCGGACGTCGATGAAGTGGCAGACCTACGGACCCGACGTCCTGCCGCTGTGGGTGGCCGAGATGGACGCACCGATCGCCCCCGCCGTCCAGCGGGCGCTGACCGCGGCGATCGAGGCCGGCGACACCGGCTACCCGATGCTCGGGCCGTACGCCGAGGCCTTCGCCGGGTTCGCCCGCGACCGCTGGGGCTGGACCCCCGACGTCGCCCGGACCCGGGTGGTCAGCGACGTGATGACCGGCGCCGTGGAGGTGCTCCGACTGGTCGCCCCGCCCGGGTCGGTCGTCGTCCTGAGCCCGCCGGTCTACCCGCCGTTCTACGGCTTCCTCGAAGCCGCCGGCTGGCAGGTGCGCGAGGCCCCGCTGGGGGCCGACGGGCGGCTGGACCCGGACGCGGTCGCCGCGGCCCTCCCCGGTGCGGCGGCGTACTTCCTGTGCAGTCCACAGAACCCGACCGGCGTCGTGCACAGCGCCGAGGAGCTCGCGGCCGTCGCCGTGCTGGCCGAGCGGCACGGCGTGCGCGTCGTCGTCGACGAGGTCCACGCCCCGCTGACCCACCCCGGGGAGACCTTCGTCCCCTATCTGTCGGTGCCCGGGAGCGAGGACGCGTTCGTCCTGACCTCGGCGTCGAAGGGGTGGCACCTCGCCGGCCTGAAGGCGGCTCTCCTGATCGGCGGCGCGGCGACCTGGGGCGACCTCGAGCGACTCCCGTGGGTGGTCGACCACGGCGCTTCCCACCTGGGCGTGATCGCCCACACCGCCGCGCTCGCCGAGGGTCGCGCATGGCTCGACGCCCTCCTGGTCGACCTGGTCGAGAACCGCGACCTGCTGGCCGCGCTGCTCGAGGAGCACCTCCCCGCCATCCGGTACGACGTGCCCCGCGCGACCTACCTGGCCTGGCTGAACTGCCGGGACCTGCCCGCCCCGGTGGCCCAGGCGCCGGCCGCCTGGTTCCGCGCGCACGCTGCCGTGGCGCTCAACGAAGGCGCGGAGTTCGGGGCCGGCGGCGCCGGTCACGCACGGCTGAACCTCGCCACCACCCCGGAGATCCTCGAGGAGGCCGTGACCCGGATGGGGCGGGCCGTGGCCCGGTTCTGAGGGAGGTGTGGCCCCGCGAGCACGCGGGCACGCTGCGCGGGTGACCACCTTCCGCGCCACCAACGAGAGCCAGGGCGTCGTCCGCGCACCCCGCGAGGTCCTGTGGGGACTGCTCACCGATCCCGCGAGCCTCACCGAGCTCACCCCGATGCTGCGCGACATCCGCGTCGTCGGCGAACTCGACGGCCACCCGCTGTGGCACTGGTCGATGGCCGGCATCGAGGTCCTGGGCCTCAAGGTGCGCCCGGAGTTCACCGAGCAGATGGTCTTCGACGCGCCCTCGGCGATCGACTACCGGCACGCCCCGCCCGCCGGCACGACCGAGAAGGCCTCGGCGCAGGGGTGGTACCGCCTCACCGACGTCAGCGACGACGCCGGCCCGGCGACCCACCTGCAGATCAGCATCGAGATCGCGGTCGACCTGCCGCTCCCCCGCGCCGCGGGTCGCGCGGTCTCGGCGGTGATGAACCGGGTCATCGACTACACCGGTGAGCGGTTCGAGGCGAACCTGCACCGCCGCCTCGGCACCCTCGCGCGCTGACGGACCCGGCCGGCGGATCCCGCGGGCCCGGCTCAGACGACCTGCGCGGCCGCGGCCCGCCCGGCCGTACGCCCGGAGAACAGGCACCCCCCGAGGAAGGTCCCCTCGAGCGCGTTGTAGCCGTGCATGCCGCCGCCGCCGAACCCGTTGACCTCGCCCGCGGCGTACAGCCCCGGGAGCGGTTCCCCGGTGCTGGTGAGGCAGCGGCCCGAGAGGTCGGTCTCCAGCCCGCCGAGCGTCTTGCGGGTGAGGATGTTGAGGCGCACGGCGATGAGGGGACCGTGCTTCGGGTCCAGGAACCTGTGCGGCGACGCCACTCGGATCAGCTTGTCGCCGCGGTAGTTGCGCGCACCGCGGAGCGCGGTGATCTGGGCGTCCTTGGTGAAGGCGTTGTCGATCTCGCGGTCGCGCTGCTCGATCAGCGTGCGCAGTGCGGCGGGGTCGATGTGCAGACCGTCGTCGCCGACCCGGTTCATCCCCTCGGCGAGTTCCTCGACGGTGTCGGCGACGACGAAGTCCTCACCGTGCTGCTTGAACGCCTCCACCGGGCCCGGGGCGCCCGCCTTGACCCGCGAGAGCAGGAGCTTCACGTCCTTGCCGGTGAGGTCGGGGTTCTGCTCCGAGCCCGAGAGCGCGAACTCCTTCTCGATGACCGACTGGGTGAGGACGAACCACGAGTAGTCGTGACCGGTCGTGCGCAGGTGGGTCAGGGTGCCGAGCGTGTCGAAGCCGGGGAAGTACGGCGCCGGGAGCCGGTTGCCCTCGGCGTCGAGCCAGAGCGAGGAGGGCCCCGGGAGGATGCGGATGCCGTGGTTGTCCCAGATCGGGTCCCAGTTGCGCAGCCCCTCGACGTAGTGCCACATCCGGTCGGGGTTGATGATCCGCGCGCCCGCGTCGGCGGTGATCTGCAGCATCCGTCCGTCCACGTGGGCCGGGACCCCGGAGACCATCTTCTGCGGCGGCGTCCCGAGGCGCGACGGCCACGCCCGACGGACGAGGTCGTGGTTGCCGCCGATGCCGCCGCTGGTGACGATCACGGCCTGGCCGCGGATCTCGAAGTCCCCGATCTCGTCGCGGTTGCTCGCCCGGCCCCGCTCGACGCTGTCGGGGGCGAGCACCGCGCCCCGCACACCGACCACGGCACCGCCCTCGACGACCAGCCCGTCGACGCGGTGCCGGAAGCGGAACTGCAACCGGCCCGTGCCGGCGTGCTCGCGTACCCGACGCTCGAACGGCTCGACGACCCCCGGCCCGGTGCCCCAGGTGATGTGGAAACGCGGCACCGAGTTGCCGTGCCCCTCCGCGCGATCGTCGCCCCGCTCCGCCCAACCGACGATCGGGAACACCCGGTGCCCCATCGCCCGCAGCCAGGCGCGCTTCTCGCCGGCGGCGAAGTCGACGTACGCCTCGGCCCAGGCGCGCGGCCAGCGGTCCTCGTCGCGGTCGAACTGCGCGCTGCCCAGCCAGTCCTGCCAGGCGAGGTCGCGGGAGTCCCGTACGCCCATCCGTCGCTGCTCGGGACTGTCGACGAAGAACAACCCGCCGAGGCTCCAGAAGGCCTGCCCGCCCAGGGACTGCTCGGGCTCCTGGTCGACGAGGATCACCGACCGACCGGCGTCGGCCGCCTCCGCCGCCGCGACGAGTCCCGCGAGTCCCGCGCCGACGACCACGACGTCGGCCTGCTGCTCCACCCTCTGTCGCACCGTCTGCTCAACCATGTGCCGCATGCTCGCACGCCGGGCCGCGTCGGTCGCTAGGGTCCCGCGACATGGCGCATCTCGCAGGTCACGTCGTCGTGGTCACCGGCTCGAGCCGCGGCATCGGGTACGCCGTCGCCGCCGAGCTGGTGGCCCAGGGCGCGCGCGTGGTGGTGAACGGACGTGACCGCACCGTCGTCGACGCTGCGGTCGAGGAGCTCGGCGGCGCTGCCGTCGGGGTGCCCGGGTCCGCAGCCGATCCGGAGGTCGCCGCGGCGCTCATCGGCGCGGCCGACGACCTCGGCGGGATCACCGACCTGGTGACCTGCGCCGGTACGGCCGAACCGCCGGGCTCCTCGATCCTCAGGGTCACCCCCGAGCAGTGGCGCGACCTGATCGACGCCCATCTGACCTCGGCGTTCCAGGTGGCGCGGCTGGCCGCCCCACGCCTGGCCGAGCGCGGGGGTGGTGCGATCGTGCTGACCGGGTCGCACGCCTTCACCGGGTCGTACGGCGGATCGGGCTATCCCGCCGCGAAGGGCGCGACCGTGAGCCTCGGTCTGGCGATGGCCGCCGAGCTGCGCGAGCACGGTGTCCGGGTCAACACCGTCTGCCCGGGCGCCCGCACCCGGCTCTCGACCGGCGACGACTACGAGGCGCAGATCGAGGACCTGCACCGGCGCGGGATCCTCGACGACCTGACCCGCATGGGCTCGCTCGATCCGGCGGGCCCGGAGTACGTCGCCCGGCTCTACGCGTTCCTGCTCTCCGATCTGGCCGCCGGCATCACCGGGCAGACCTATGTCGGGTCCGGCTGCTACCTCGGCCGGTTCGCCCGGCCGGAGGCCGAGATGATCACCTGGGCCGACCACCACACGAGCCCGCCGCTGACGCTCGAGCAGATCGCCGGTCACCTGGCCTGAGCGGCTTCTCAGCCGCGCCCGCGACCCTTGCCGCGCGCCTTGCCGGGGCCCTTCTTCTGCGGGCCGCCCCTGCGCTTCGGGCCCGTCTTCTTCGGGGGTGCCTTCTTCGTCGGCGCCGCCTTCTTCGCGGCTTTCTTCGGGGCCGCTTTCTTCGGGGTCGTCGTCTTCGGCGCCGTGTTCTTCGCAGTCTTCGTCGGCGCAGCCTTCACCGGAGTGGTCCGCGCACCGGCGTCCGGCGGCTCCGCGGAAGCCGCGTGGTCGACGAGTCGCGCCTCCAGTGCGGCGGCGGCCGCGAGGACCTCCTCGGCGGTGTCCTCATCGAGGCGACCGTCATCCTGCGCGTTCTGCGTCAGCGCCTCGAGCAACCCGAGCGCCGTGCGCGCGCCCGCCAGGTCGCCGGCGACCAGCGCCTCGTCGACCCGGGTGAGCGCGGTGTCGATCGCCGGGAGGGGGTCGGGTCCCGTCGGGTCCTCGCTGCAGCCTGCGGTGAGGAGCACCCCGGTCAGCACCAGCGCCGGCCAGCGCGCCGCCCGGGCTCCCCTCCTCATCCCCGCACCGCCCGATGCGGGTCGGCCAGCGGGTCCCGCAGCTCCGCGGGCACCCCGTCGGGGATCTGTGCCGGCGTCCGGTCCTCGTCCGTGGTCGCGACTGCCGGGTCGTCGGGCGCGAGGACTCCGGCGGCCGTCACCCCGAGCGCGACCAGGAGCACGATTGCGGCCGCACCCGCGAGCACCGCACCGACCGGGCGGCGGCCGGTCGTACGGGCCGCCGGGCGCAGCGTGCCGAGGGCCTCGGTCGCCGCGGTCAGCGGCGACACCGCGATCGCCGCGGTCTGCTCCTCGCGGTCAGCGGCGGTGTACGCGTCGGCGACCGCGCGCAGCCGCAGCGCCACCTCCGCTGCGGTGGGGCGCGCGAGCGGATCGATCGCGGTCATCTCCACCAGCAGGCTCTGCCAACCCGCCGACAGGTCGTGCGGGAGGACGGGGCGCTGGTGGAGCCGTGCCACCGCGGCCTCGACGGGGGTGCCGTCGTACGCCCGCTCCCCGCTCAGCAGCTCGAGCAGGACCAGTCCGAGGGAGTAGACGTCGGCGGCCGTGGTCACCCGGTCGCCGGTGACCTGCTCGGGGGCGAGGTACGCCGCCGTACCGACTGCCATCCCGGTGCGGGTGTGCCGCGCGGGGTCGGAGAGCAGCCGCGCGATGCCGAAGTCCGCCAACCGGGTGCGGTCGCCGTCGAGGAGGATGTTGCTCGGCTTGACGTCGCGATGGACCACCCCGGCCGCGTGCACGGCGGCGAGCGCATCGGCCACCTGCGCACCGATCCGTGCCGCCCATCCCCGGTCGACCCGCGGGCCCCGGCACATGTCGCGCAGGGTCCCCCCGGTCACCAGGTCCATCACGAAGTACGGGCGCTCGTGCTCCAGCCCCGCGTCGAGCAGCCCGACCAGACCCGGGTGGGTGAGCCGGGCCAGGGTCTTGGCCTCGGCGACGAACCGGGCGTGTTCGGCATGCCCGTCCGCGCTCTCGCGGAGGAGCTTGACGGCGACCGGGCGATCGAGCATGCGGTCGACGGCGTGGTGGACGTCGGCCGCGCCGCCGCGGCCCAACAGCGGCCCCAGCACGTAGCGACCGCCCAGGACGACGTGGTCCTGGGTGGCATCGGGGTCGAGGTCGGGAGACGGGGGCATCAGTGCTGTGATGCCCGGTC
>JAJUGK010000045.1 GCA_029268205.1 Nocardioidaceae bacterium | reverse complement strand
CGCGCTCCTCGCAGCTGTATGAGGACCGGCTGCTGCGCTGGGGGAGTCCGCTGTTCCACTTCGGGATGCTGGGTGTCGTCGGCGGCCACGTGATCGGCCTGCTGGTGCCGCGCTCGTGGACCGACGCGATCGGCATCGACGATCACCTCTACCACTACCTCGCGGTCGTCGGCGGTCTGCTTGCCGGCGTGCTCGCGGTGGTCGGCATGGTGATCCTGATCTACCGCCGGCGCACCGTCGGGCCGGTCTTCTCGGCGACCACTCCGATGGACAAGGTGATGTATCTCTTCCTCGGCCTGGTGATCGTGCTGGGGATGTGGAACACCATCGCCGGGTCGATCTTCACCATCGGCGGGGAGTACAACTACCGCGAGGGCGTCTCGGTCTGGTACCGCTCGTTCCTCGCCTTCCAGCCGGACGCGTCGCTGATGGCCGAGGCGCCGATCGGCTTCAAGCTGCACGCGATGACGGCCTTCATCCTCTTCGCGCTGTGGCCCTTCACCCGGCTGGTGCACGTGTTCAGCGCGCCGGTCGGCTACGTCACCCGGCCCTACATCGTCTACCGCAGCCGCGACGAGCACCTGGGCGGCCACACGCCGCGCCCGGGGTGGGAGCGCGTCGACCGCTGAGGCGCTGCGGGGTCAGGCGGCGGGGTCGCGCCGACGGCGGTCGGCGCGCAGGGTGCGGAGGAACCGCGGGGTCAGGGCGAGCAGCACGATGCCGGTGAGCACCCAGGCGCCGGCGGCGACCAGGTGTCCGGTGGCACCGCCCGCGCCGCGGTGGGCGCGCGCCGGGTCGGAGGAGTCGTAGGAGATCTCGATCGTCTCCCCCTCGCGCGCGCTGGTGCACGACTGGCGGAAGCCGGCCGCGGTGTCGAGCCGGTAGGTCTGTCCGTCCACCTCGTAGGCGACGTAGCGGCCGCAGTCGTCCTCGACGTCGACCCAGGTGCCGGTCGTGGTCGTGTCGGCGCGTTGGGCGGTGAGGTAGCGGTCGGCGCTGGTGACCGCCCCCTCGATGACGAAGTAGGCGACGATCACGCCGAGCGCGGCGAGCAGGAGCAGGGTGAGCCGGGACGAGCGGCCGGTCCGAGAGTCGGTCACGGTCACATTCTCGCGATCCGGCGGTTCATCAGCCGCAGCAGTGGGCTGGGAGTCACCTGCGACGACGCCAGGAGCAGGCGCGTCTGCCGCCCGACCGCGCGGTGCACGCTGCCGAAGCGGCGCGGCGGACGGCGTACGACCGCCAATGCGGCGTCGGCGACGTCGTCGGGCGTGAGGTGGATCCCCAGCGACCGGGTCGCGCCGGTGTCCATCCCGTCGACCATCGCGGTGCGGACGAACAACGGCCACAGCGCGGTGACCCGGATCCGGTCGGCGGCCCACTCCAGGTCGAGCGCCTCGGTCAGGCCGCGGACGGCGAACTTCGAGGCGGAGTACGTCGCGAGCTCCGGCTGGCCGTAGATCGCGGAGGCCGAGGCCAGGTTGACCACCTGCGCGCCACGGGCGGCGCGCAGGTAGGGGTGGGCGGTGTGGCAGCCGTTGAGCACCCCGGTCACGTTGACGTCGACGATCGCCTGCTGGTCGGTGAGGTCGATATCGCTGAACGCACCGGAGCGCAGGATCCCGGCGTTGTTGACCAGCACGTGCAGGGCGCCGCCGGAGTCGGCGGTGAGCTCCTCGAGTCGGGCGCGCCATTGCGCGGGGTCGCGGACGTCGAGGCTCCCCGTGACCACGGCGTCGCCGAGCTCGTCGGCCAGCGTCACGAGCCCGGCGATGTCGACGTCGTACGCCCCGACGCGGTAGCCGGCACCGGCGAACCGCAGCGCGATCGCCCGGCCGATGCCCGCCGCCGCGCCCGTCACCATCACGGTCTTCGTCATGGCGCGAGTATGCCGCTGCGTGATCCCCGCCGCGCGGCGTGGCGGCATCCACCGGGCTATTTCCGCGTAAAACCCTCGATCCGGGCCGAGCCGGGTGGTTACGGTCCCCGCACACCGACCGGGAAGAGGTGAGCGCCGTGACGCTGCTTCGACTCTCCGCTGCGCTCGCGGCGCTCGTGCTCGCCGCGGGCGCCTGCTCCGCCGACGAACCCGCGACGGACGCGGCGGCCCCGGCGAACACCGCGACGAGCGACCCGTCGCCGACCCCCGCGGAGCCGGCCACGAAGGCGGGGAAGTCGCACACCCACGACCCCGACGACCCGCACAAGGTGCGCTTCGACTCCGCGCGCGGCCGGGCACGGACGTCGGCAGGGCCGGGTGACCACATCGTCTTCGGCACCACCGTGCTGGTCAACGAGGGTGACACCCCGGCCACCCTGATCGAAGCGGAGCTGGTCGGGGAGGTCCCGGCGTCGGCCGTCGAGGTCGTCGACGCCCGCGTGCACGAGGGTGCGGTCGCGGCCGGCCCCTGGCCCAACGACCACAGCCACGACGCGGTGCCGTTGGACGGCTACGAGCTCGCCCCCGGCGCCGAGGTCGCCGTCCTGCTGGTGCTCGAGGTGCACGAGGCGGGTACGTGGACCTGGCCGAAGGTCGCCGTCGACTACACCTCCGCCGACGGCGAGCGGCACCAGATCACCTGCCGGCACGGCCTGCGCATCGGGCCGGCCTAGCGCACCTGCTTAGAGCTGCGACTGGATCCCGGCGAGCAGCTGCCGCGCCATCACGATCCGCTGCACCTGGTTGGTGCCCTCGTAGATCTGGGTGATCTTCGCATCGCGCATCATCCGCTCGACCGGGTACTCGCGGGTGTAGCCGTAGCCGCCGAGGGCCTGCACCGCGTTGACGGTGACCTCCATGGCGACGTCGGAGGCGAACGCCTTGGCCGCGGCACCGAAGAACGTGAGGTCCTTGTCGTTGCGCTCCGAGCGCCCCGCGGCGGCGTACGTCATCTGCCGGGCGGCCTCGATCTTCATGCCCATGTCGGCGAGCATGAACTGCATCCCCTGGAAGTCGGCGATGCTCTTGCCGAACTGCTGGCGCTCCTGCACGTACCCGAGCACGTAGTCGAGCGCGCCCTGGGCGACGCCGACGGCCTGGGCGGCGATCGTGACGCGCGTGTGGTCGAGGGTCCGCATCGCGGTCTCGAAGCCGGTGCCCTCGGCGCCGATGATCCGGTCACCGGGGATGCGGACGTTGTCGAGGTAGACCTCGCGCGTGGGCGAGCCCTTGATGCCGAGCTTCTTCTCCGGGGCGCCGAAGGAGACGCCGGGGTCGGACTTCTCGACCACGAACGCGCTGATGCCGCGCGAACGCTTCTCGGGGTCGGTCATCGCAAGCACGGTGTAGTACTCGCTCACGCCGGCGTTGGTGATCCAGCGCTTGGTGCCGTTGAGCACCCAGTCGTCGCCGTCGCGGACGGCGCGGGTCTTCTGTGCCGCGGCGTCGGAGCCGGCCTCGGGCTCGGAGAGGCAGTAGGAGAAGCCGCCGTCGCCGGCGGCGAGCCGCTTGAGGTACGTCTCCTTGAGCTCCTCACTGCCGGCGATCTGCACGGGCAGGGAGCCGAGCTTGTTGACCGCGGGGATCAGCGAGGACGACACGCACACGCGCGCGACCTCCTCGATGATCAGCACCGTGGCGAGCGCGTCGGCGCCGGCACCGCCGTACTCCTCGGGGACGTGGGCGGCGTGGAAGTCGGCGTCGAGCAGCGCTTTGGCGGCCTCCTCCGGAAAGCGTGCCTCCTCGTCGACGGCGGCGGCGTACGGCGCGATCTTGGCCTCGGCCAACGCGCGGACGGCCTCGCGGATCGCCTGGTGCTCCTCGGAGAGGGCGTACATCGGGTAGTGCGACATGGGGGTTCCTCGCCGATCAGTAGGTGTAGAAGCCGCGGCCGGTCTTGCGGCCGAGCAGGCCGGCGTCGACCATGCGCTGCAGCAGCGGGGGCGGGGCGTACTGCGTCTCGCGGAACTCCTGGTAGAGCGACTGTGCGATCGCCTGGATGGTGTCGAGACCGATCAGGTCGGCCAGGGCGAGCGGGCCCTGCGGGTGGGCGGCGCCCAGGACGAAGCCGCGATCGATGTCCTCAGCGGTGGCGAAGCCCGACTCCAGCATCCGGATGGCCGAGAGCACGAACGGGATGAGCAGCGCGTTGACGACGAACCCGGCGCGGTCCTGGCACAGGATCGTCTTCTTGCCCAGTTGGTCCTCGGCCAGCGCCCGGGAGCGGTCGGTGGTCTCCTGCGCGGTGAGCAGGCTGGGGACGAGCTCGACCAGCTGGAGCACCGGCACGGGGTTGAAGAAGTGGATCCCGATGACCTGCTCGGGGCGCTCGGTCACGGTGCCGAGCTTCATGATCGGGATCGAGGAGGTGTTGGAGGCCAGGATCGCGTCCGGGGCGGTGACGATGCGGTCGAGGTTGCCGAAGAGCTCGACCTTGGCGGTCTCCTCCTCGAGGATCGCCTCGACCACGACCTCGCGGTCGGCGAGCGCGTCGAGCTCGGTCTCGACCCGGATGTGCTCGAGGACGGCCGCCGCGGAGTCGATCTTGCCGCGGGATTCGGCGCGGGCCAGCGACTTCTCCAGCCGTGCCCGGCCGGCGTCGGCGGCCGCCTGCCCGGACTCCACGACGACCACGTCGAGGCCGGCGCGCGCGGCGACCTCCGTGATGCCGGCTCCCATGAGACCGCACCCGACTACGCCGACTCGCTGCATCTGCTCGCCCTCCCAGGCCGTGTGAGACTGAGTACCGTTGACACGGTACGCCGTACCAGCAGCCCTGTCCATCCGCGCGCCGTGAGAGGGTCCAGCCCATGACCGGATCGACCAGCGAACGCCTCGTCGAGGCCGCCTTCGCGCTCTATGAGGAGCAGGGCTACGACCGGACCACCGTCGACGACATCGCCGCGCGCGCCGGCGTGGGGCGGGCGACGTTCTTCCGGATCTTCGGGTCGAAGGAGGACGTGATCTTCCCCGACCACGATGTGCTGCTCGAGCGGATCCGCACCCGGCTCGCGCACGCCACGGTCGGCACGGGGCCGGTCGCGGTCGTCGAGGCGGCCGCGGTCGTGCTCGACCACTACCTCGCCGAGGGCGACCTGGCGCGGGCGCGCTACCGGCTCACCCGCACGGTCCCGGCGCTGCGACACCGCGAGCTCGCCGGGATGCAGCGCTACCGGCAGGTGTTCGGCGAGTTCCTACGCTCGTGGTTCGCCGAGACCGGGCAGGTCGCCGACGGCGACGTGCTCGGCGTTCAGCTGCGCGCCGAGCTGCTCGCGGATTCGATCGTCACCGCGCACAACCACGTGCTGCGCGGCTGGCTGCGCGGCGAGACGGCCGACCCGAGGACGCAACTGCGGACCGCGCTCGCCGCCATCCTCGACCTGCACGCCCCGCGACCGGCCGAGGAGCCGGCGGCGGTCGTCGTACTGCGTGCCGACGCCGACCTGGCGAGCGTGCTGCCCGCGCTGCGCGCCGCCGTACACGAGCCCCCGCCGCGTTAGTCCCCTACGTGAGCGTCGTGCGAGGAGCCTCGGCGCGACCCTGACGTAGGGGACTAGCGGGGGTGGGTCAGACGACCGTCCAGGTGTCGGTGCCGTGGAGGAGGCCGGCGAGGGCGTCGGTGGGGCTGGTGCCGGTGTCGGCCTGGGCCCCGATGGCGGTGTTGACCTGGGCGCGGGCCTGGTCGTCGTAGGTGGGGCGGTCGACGTTGCGGAAGATCCCGATGGGGGTCTGGTGCAGGTAGCCGGCGCTGGTCAGGCGCGAGAGCGCGAACGCCAGGCCCGGGTCCTCGGCCTTCTCGTCGTGGACGAGGATCTGTGCCGGGTCGACGTCGGCGGCCTCGACCACGCGTACGCCGTGCTCGTCGCGGACCACAGCCTTGGTGCCGAGGCCGTCCTCACCGGGCGCGCCGAAGCGGATCTGCTCGCCGTGGACCAGCGGGATGATCGCGTCGTGCTTGGTGTCGTTGTCCTTGATCGCGTCGAACGCGCCGTCGTTGAAGATCGGGCAGTTCTGGTAGATCTCCACCAGCGAGGTGCCGCGGTGGGCGGCGGCTGCGGCGAGCACCGAGGTGAGGTGCTTGCGGTCCGAATCGATGGTGCGGGCGACGAAGGTGCCCTCGGCGCCCAGCGCGAGCGAGACCGGGTTGAACGGGTGGTCGAGCGAGCCCATCGGGGTGGACTTGGTGACCTTGCCGGGCTCGGAGGTGGGGGAGTACTGACCCTTGGTCAGGCCGTAGATCCGGTTGTTGAACAGCAGGATCGTGATGTTGACGTTGCGACGCAGGGCGTGGATGAGGTGGTTGCCGCCGATCGAGAGCGCATCGCCGTCGCCGGTGACGACCCACACCGAGAGGTCCTCGCGGGCGGTGGCCAGGCCGGTGGCGATGGCCGGGGCGCGCCCGTGGATGGAGTGCATCCCGTAGGTGTCGAGGTAGTACGGGAAGCGGCTGGAGCAGCCGATGCCGGAGACGAAGACGATGTTCTCCCGGCGCAGGCCGAGGTCGGGCAGGAACGACTGCACGGCCTTGAGTACGGCGTAGTCACCGCACCCGGGGCACCAGCGGACCTCCTGGTTGGAGGTGAAGTCCTTGCCCGTGAGCAACTCGTCCTCGCCGCGGGTGGGGACACCGGCGGTGCCGTGGACGGGGAAGGGCAGGGGCTGGCTGGTCGACTGGGCGGTCATCACGCCTCCTGGGTGGTGTCGAGGGAGGTCACCAGGTCGGTGATGACCTCTTCGAGCTGGGCGGCCTTGAGCGGCATGCCGTTGACCTGGTTGTAGCCGATGGCGTCGACGAGGTACTTGGCGCGGATGAGCAGGGAGAGCTGGCCGAGGTTCATCTCGGGGATCAGCACCTTCTCGTAGCGGGAGAGCACCTCGCCGAGGTCGGCGGGGAAGGGGTTGAGGTGGCGCAGGTGGGCCTGGGCGACGGCGTGTCCGGCGCGGCGGGCGCGGCGGACGCCGGCACCGATCGGGCCGTAGGTCGATCCCCAGCCCAGTACGAGCACCCGCGCGGGGTTCTCGGGGCCGTGGGGGTCGTCGAGCTCGGTGGGACCGATGTCGGCGGCGATGCCGTCGACCTTGGCCTGGCGGATCCGGACCATCTTGTCGTGGTTGCCCGGGTCGTAGGAGATGTTGCCGTGCCCGTCGCCCTTCTCCAGCCCGCCGATGCGGTGCTCCAGGCCGGGGGTGCCCGGGATGGCCCACGGGCGGGCCAGGGTCTCGGGGTCGCGCAGGTAGGGCCAGAAGTCGGTCGCCTGCCCGTCCTCGCCCGCGCCAGCCGGTGAATGGTTCTTCTCGGTGGCGAAGTTCGGCTCGATCGTCGGCAGGGTCTCGACCTCGGGCAGCTGCCAGGGCTCGGAGCCGTTGGCGAGGTAGCCGTCGGAGAGCAGCATCACCGGGGTGCGGTACTTGATCGCGATCCGGGCGGCCTCGAGGGCGGCGTCGAAGCAGTCGGCCGGGGACTTCGGCGCGATGATCGGCAGCGGCGCCTCGCCGTTGCGGCCGTACATCGCCTGCAGCAGATCGGCCTGCTCGGTCTTGGTCGGCAAGCCGGTCGAGGGGCCACCGCGCTGGACGTCGATGACGACCAGCGGCAGCTCGGTCATCACCGCCAGCCCGATGGTCTCGGCCTTCAACGCCACGCCCGGCCCGGAGGTGGTGGTCACGCCGAGCGCGCCGCCGAAGGAGGCGCCCAGGGCAGCGCAGACCCCGGCGATCTCGTCCTCGGCCTGCAGCGTGGTCACCCCGAACCGCTTGTGCTTGCTCAGCTCGTGGAGGATGTCGGAGGCCGGGGTGATCGGGTAGGAGCCGAGGAACACCGGCAGCCCCGACCGCACGCCGGCCGCGACCAGCCCGTAGGCGGTGGCCAGGTTGCCGGTGATGTTGCGGTAGGTGCCGGCCACCATCGGGGCCGGTTTGATCTCGTAGGAGACCACGAACGTCTCGGTGGTCTCCCCGAAGTTCCAGCCCGCCTTGAACGCGGTGATGTTGGCATCGCGGATCGCGGGGACCTTCGCGAACCGCCGCTCCAGGAACGCGGTCGTGGAGTCGGTGGGGCGGCCGTACATCCACGACAGCAGGCCGAGGGCGAACATGTTCTTCGCCCGGGCGGCGTCCTTGCGCGAGAGCCCGAACTCCTTGACCGCCTCGACCGTCATCCCGGTCAGATCGACGGTGTGGACGGTGTAGTCGCCCAGCGCGCCGTCCTCGAGCGGGTTCGCGGCGTACCCGGCCTTGTCGAGGTTGCGCTTGGTGAAGTCGTGGGTGTCCACGATCACCGTGCCGCCGGGCCGCAGGTCACCCACGTTGGCCTTCAGCGCCGCCGGGTTCATCGCCACCAGCACGTCGGGCGCATCACCGGGGGTGAGGATGTCGTGATCGGCGAAGTGCACCTGGAACGACGAGACACCGGCCATCGTGCCCTGCGGCGCGCGGATCTCGGCCGGGAAGTTCGGCAACGTCGACAGATCATTGCCGAACGCCGCGGACTCCGCGGTGAACCGATCACCGGTCAGCTGCATCCCGTCACCGGAGTCGCCCGCGAACCGGATGATCACCCGGTCGAGCTGCTTGACCTGCTTCGACACGTCCTCGTCCCTACTTCCTGGTGGCTCAGCGTACGTCCGCGCCCGGTCGGGACGCAGACGAACTGCGCCTCCATCGTGACGGCCCCCTGGTAGCGCTTCGACCCGTCTCGGTGCATGGACGTATCGAGTGTCTCACTCCGTGGGCGTGTCGCCATGACGCGCACTTGGTCGACTGATGATCTAATCTCTACCGAGTTACTAGATAAAACATCGGACGAAGGACGACGCCATGACCCTGTTCACCCGCACGCCCCGTGTCCTGCTCGCCGGCGGGCTGGCTGCCGCCCTGCTCGCGACCGCCGCCTGCGGCACCGGCGACTCCGCCGCGAGCGCGGGGGCGTCCGGCTCCACCACCCTGAGCATCGTCGGCTTCGCCGTCCCCGAGGCCGCCAACAAGGCCATCGCGGCGGAGTTCACCAAGACGCCCGAGGGCGAGGGAGTGACCTTCAAGACCTCGTACGGCGCCTCGGGCGACCAGAGCCGCGCGGTCGAGGCCGGCCTCGACGCCGACTACGTGCACTTCTCCGTCTCCAGCGACGTCACGCGCCTGGTCGACGCCGGCCTGGTCGACGAGAGCTGGGACGACGGTGACAACAAGGGCGTCGTCTCGCGCTCGGTGGTCGTCTTCGGCGTGCGCGAGGGCAACCCCAAGAACATCACGAGCTGGGACGACCTGATCGAGCCCGGCGTCGAGATCGTCACGCCCAACCCCGGCTCCTCCGGTGCCGCGCGGTGGAACGCGCTGGCGGCCTACGGCCAGGTGATCGCCGGCGGCGGCACCGAGGCCGAGGCGACCGACTACCTCGACAAGTTCTTCGCCAACGTCGTCTCCCTGCCCGGGAGCGGCCGCGACGCCACCACGAGCTTCCTCGGCGGCACCGGTGACGTGCTGATGGCCTACGAGAACGAGGCGATCCTCGCCAACCAGTCCGGCCAGGGCTTCGACTACGTCATCCCCGAGACCACCCTGCTCATCGAGAACCCCGGCGCCGTCCTGAAGGACGCCGACCCCAAGGCCCAGGAGTGGCTCGACTTCGTCCTCAGCGACGCCGGTCAGCGCCAGTTCGCCCTGACCGGCTTCCGGCCGATCCGCGACGACGTCGACTTCGGCGGGACCGTGGAGGGCGCCAACGACCCGAGCAACCCGTTCCCCACCGTGCCCAACCTGCTGACCGTCGAGAAGGACTTCGGTAGCTGGTCGGAGCTGTCGGCGAAGTACTTCGACGAGGAGAACGGCATCGTGACCAAGGCGATCATCGCCTCGGGCAAGGCGGAGTGAGCACCACCAACACCCTCGACCGCACGTCGGGGGTCGGGCTGGGGATCGCGATGACGTGGTTCAGCCTGCTGGTCCTGATCCCGCTCAGCGCCGTGGTGTTCACCGCCGCCGGTGGGGGTTGGGACCTCTTCTGGCGGACGGTCACCGGCGAGCAGACCGCCGCCGCGATCCGGCTCACCGTCGGGCAGGCCGCCCTCGTCACGGTCGTCAACGTCGTCATGGGCACCCTGATCGCCTGGGTGCTCGTCCGCGACCACTTCCGGGGCAAGGCGCTGCTCGAGGTGCTCATCGACATCCCGTTCGCGCTGCCGACGATCGTGGCCGGCCTGGTGCTGCTCGCGCTCTACGGCAAGGACTCCCCGCTCGGCATCGATGTGGCCAACCAGCGCTCCGCGGTGTTCCTGGCGTTCCTGTTCGTCACCTTGCCGTTCGTCGTCCGGATGGTGCAGCCGACGCTGGCCGAGCTCGACAAGGAGGTCGAGGAGGCCGCGGCCTCGCTCGGTGCGAGCAGGGTGACGACGTTCCGGCGGGTGATCCTGCCGAGCATCGTCCCGGCGATCACGGCGGGCGCGGCGTTGTCGTTCGCCCGGGGCGTGAGCGAGTACGGATCCCTGGTCCTGCTCTCGGGCAACCTGCCGTTCCGGACCGAGGTCACCTCGGTGCGGATCCTGTCGAGCATCGAGAACAACAACCTCGCCGGCGCCGCCGCGACGGCGACGGTGCTGCTGGTGATCTCGCTGGCCGTGATCGTGCTGCTCGACGTGCTCCAGAGGCGGGTGTCGGGCCGTGGCTGAGACGAGGACGGTTGCAAGGACCGGCGTCCGGCGTACGCCGACCACCTACGTGCTGCGCTTCGTGGTGGCGGCGTACCTCTTCCTGCTGGTCGCCTGGCCGGTGTCGCTGGTCGTGGTCCACACCTTCGAGGACGGCTTCACCTCGCTGGAGGGGATCCTGAGCGACCCCGACGTGGTGACGGCGCTGTGGTTGACCGTGCGGGTGGCGGTGATCGCGGTCGTCATCAACACGGTCTTCGGGGTCGGGATGTCGTTGCTGCTGGTGCGGCAGGAGTTCCCGGGCAAGCGGCTGCTGAGCGCGCTCATCGACCTCCCGCTGTCGGTCTCCCCGATCGTCGTGGGTCTCGCCCTGGTGCTGGTGTACGGCGGCCGCAACGGCTGGCTCGGCCCGACCCTGGAGAGTGCCGGGTTCCGGGTCATCTTCTCCACCCCCGGCATCGTGATGGCCACGGCGTTCGTCGCACTGCCGCTCGTGATCCGGGAGGTCGTGCCGGTGCTGCACGAGATCGGCACCGAGCAGGAGCAGGCCGCGCGCAGCCTGGGCGCCTCGAGCGCGCAGACCTTCCGTCGGATCACCCTGCCGGCGATCAAGTGGGCGGTCGTGTACGGCGTCGTGCTCAGCCTCGCTCGCTCGCTCGGCGAGTTCGGTGCGGTGAAGGTGGTCTCCGGCAACGTCCTCGGCCAGACCCGCACGGCCACGCTCATGGTCGAGGAGAAGTACCTCAACTTCGACCAGCAGGGGGCGTACGCGACCGCCTTCCTGCTCGCCATGGTGTCCGTCGCGTGCATCGTGATCGTGGCGATCATCCGCCCGAAGGAAGAACGCCGATGAGGCGGGAAGGGATGCCCTCGTGAGCATCGAGATCAGCGGCGTCAGCAAGTCGTTCGGCGACTTCGACGCCCTCCGGGACGTCGACCTCACCATCCCCAGCGGCGGGCTCACCGCGTTGCTGGGGCCCTCCGGCGGCGGCAAGTCCACGCTGCTGCGGATCATCGCCGGCCTCGAGACCGCGGACGCGGGACGGGTGCTGATCGAGGGCAGGGATGCGACGGAGCTCCCGGCGCAGAAGCGCAACGTGGGGTTCGTGTTCCAGCACTACGCGGCGTTCAAGCACATGACGGTGGCGAAGAACGTCGCCTTCGGCCTGGAGATCCGCAAGCGGCCCAAGGACGAGATCCGGCGCAAGGTCGCCGAGCTGCTCGAGCTGGTGCACCTCGACCAGTTCGCCCACCGATTGCCCGCGCAGCTCTCGGGAGGGCAGCGGCAGCGGATGGCGCTCGCGCGGGCGCTGGCGATCGAGCCGTCGGTGCTGCTGCTCGACGAGCCGTTCGGTGCCCTGGACGCCAAGGTCCGCAAGGAGCTGCGCGACTGGTTGCGCCGCCTCCACGACGAGGTGCACGTGACCACCGTGTTCGTCACCCACGATCAGGAGGAGGCGCTCGAGGTCGCCGACGAGATCGTCGTCATCAACCAGGGCCGCATCGAGCAGGTCGGCACCCCCGACCAGCTCTACGACGCCCCGGCCAACGACTTCGTCATGGGCTTCCTCGGCGACGTCACCCGGCTCGGCGGGCGTCCGATCCGCCCGCACGACATCGAGGTGCACACCACTCCGGTGGGCGAGGATCCCGCCGAGGTGCACGCCGGCGAGGTCGCCCGCCTCACCCGGGTCGGGTTCGAGGTACGCCTCCTGGTCCTCACCGTGGAGGGGGAGGAGACCCAGGTCGTCCTCACCCGGGCCGAGGCACGGGCGGCCGGCATCGACGTCGGCTCCCGGGTCTGGCTGCGTCCGCATCGCGGGGCGACGACGGTCTCCGCCGTACGGGCGGTCTAGTTGCGGGCCGCTCCGGAGGTGTAGATCGCGACACCGGGTGGAAGGAGGACCCCCGAGAGGTCGGGCCGCCGACCCCCGGAACGACAGGAGCAGCACGATGACCAGCACCGCCCCCGCCGTTCGCACCTCAGCGACCCGCACCCCGGCCACCGGCACGGTGACCGATCTCCGCCCCCGCACCAGCACCAGCACCCGGGCCGGCGTGCCCTGCCTGGTGCTCCCGGCCGGCCGCGGCTGGAGCGACGCGACCCAGTTGCTCACCGAGACGACCGCGATCGGCTCCGCCGAGTCCGCCGGGCTCCGGCTGCCCGGGCTCAGCCCGGTCCAGGCCGTCGTCCGCCGCGGCGCCGACGGCTGCCACCGGCTCGCGGCCCTCGCCACCGAGCCCGAGGTCCGGGTCTACCGGCAGGTGCTCGAGGTCGGGCACGAGGCCGTGCTGCGCGACGGCGCCGAGATCGAGATCGGCCTGTGGTTCCTGACCTTCAGCACCAGCCCCGTGGTCGCCCGGAGCGCCTGACCGCGGCGACTCACGGTCGGGCGGCGCGGGTCGCTAGCATCGGTTGCTACTGGCCGGTAGGCCAGCCGATCCGTCATCCGCGCCCCGGGAGGCACCAGCATGCGCCGCACCATCTACGACGAGGACCACGAGTCCTTCCGCTCCTCCGTCCGTGAGTTCCTGGAGCGGACCGTGCTCCCCAACGTCGAGCAGTACGCCGAGGACAAGGCGATCCCGCGGGAGTTCTGGCTCGAGGGCGGTAAGCAGGGCTTCTGGGGGCTGAACATCCCCGAGGAGTACGGCGGCGCCGGCGCCGGCGACTACCGGTTCAACGCCGTGCTGGCCGAGGAACTCAACAAGGTCAACGCCGCCCTCGGCTCCTGCGGCGGCATCCACTTCGACATCACCGCGCCCTACATCGTCGACCTCGGCACCGAGGAGCAGAAGCAGCGCTGGCTCCCCGGCGTCGCGTCCGGCGAGATCCTGCTCGCCATCGGCATGACCGAGCCCTCGGGCGGCTCCGACCTCGCGGCGCTCAAGACCACCGCGGTCCGCGACGGCGACCAGTGGGTCATCAACGGCTCGAAGACGTTCATCACCAACGGCTACTCCGCCGACCTGGTGATCGTCGCGGCGCGTACCAGCCCGGAGAAGAAGGCCCGCGGCATCACGCTGTTCGCCGTCGAGACCGACACCCCGGGCTTCAGTCGCGGCCGCAAGCTCGACAAGGTCGGCCAGGACGAGTCCGACACCGCCGAGCTGTTCTTCGAGGACGTGCGCGTGACCGACGCCGAGGTGATCGGTGAGGTCGACAGCGGCTTCATCCACATGATGCAGAAGCTCCCGCAGGAGCGGCTGGGCTGCGCGGTGTCCAACGTTGCGCACGCCAAGCAGATCCTGATCGAGACCCTGCAGTACGCCAAGGACCGCAAGGCCTTCGGGCAGTCGATCGGGCAGTTCCAGCACAACAAGTTCCTGCTCGCCGACCTGTTCACCCGGATCGAGGTCACCGAGTCCTACATCGACCAGTGCGTCGTCGCCCACGACCGGGGCGAGCTCACCCCGGTCGACGCCGCCAAGGCGAAGTGGTGGAGCTCGCAGGTGCAGAACGACGTGCTCGACCACTGCGTGCAGCTGCACGGCGGCTACGGCTTCATGAACGAATACCGCGTCGCCCGCGCCTGGCGCGACGCCCGGGTCTCGAAGATCTGGGCCGGCTCCAACGAGATCATGAAGGAGCTCATCGGCCGCGACCTCGGCCTCTGAGCCGACCACGGAACGGGGCGCCATGTTCACCACCCGACCCGACCTCGACGGCACCTTCGGGATGGTGGCCAGCACCCACTGGTTGGCCAGCTCCTCGGCGATGGCGGTGCTCGAACGCGGCGGCAACGCCGCCGACGCCGCCGTCGCCGGGGGACTGGTGCTCCAGGTCGTCGAGCCCCACCTCAACGGGCCCGGCGGTGACATGGCGCTGCTCATCCACCCCGCCGACGCCGACCGGCCGCGGGCGCTCAGCGGCACCGGCCCGGCACCGGCTGCCGCGACGATCGACCGGTACGCCGACCTGGGGCTCGACCTCGTGCCGGGCGCGGGCGCCCTCGCCGCCGCGGTGCCGGGGCAGTTCGACGCCTGGCTGCTCCTGCTGCGCGACCACGGCACCTGGGAGCTCGCCGACGTCGCGGAGTTCGCGCTGCACTACGCCACCCGCGGCTTCCCGGTGCTGCCGAGCATCCACCGGACCATCGCCACGGTCGCCGAGCTCTTCGCCACCCACTGGCCGACCTCGGCCGCGCAGTGGCTGCCCGGCGGCGCCGCCCCGGCGAGCGGCACGCTGCTGACCAATTCGCGCTGGGCCGCGACCCTGGAGCGCCTGGTGGCCGCCGGCACCGGGCCGAGTCGCGAGGCGCGCATCGACGCGGTACGGCGTACCTGGGCCGAGGGGTTCGTCGCCGAGGCGATCGAGGCGTTCGTCCGCACGCCCCACCGGCACTCCGACGGCGGCAGCTACGCCGGGGTGCTCACCGGCGCCGACCTCGCCGCCCACCGGGCGGCGTTCGAGCCGGCCGTGCTGGGCACCTTCCGCGGCCGGCGGATCGCCAAGTGCGGCCCGTGGACCCAGGGCCCCACGCTGCTGCAGGCGCTGGGCCTGCTCGACGCGGAGCCCGACGAGGCGCTCGACCTGACCGACCCCGCCGCGGTGCACCGGGTCGTGGAGACGATCAAGCTGGCGATGGCCGACCGCGACGGCCACCTCGGCGACCGCGACGACGTCCCCGTCGACGCGCTCCTCGACCCGGACTACCTCGCCGCGCGCCGGGCACTGATCGGCGACGAGGCCTCGCTCGAGCTGCGTCCCGGCGCGCCGGGCGGGCACGCGCCGTACCTCCCGCCGCTGGTGACCAGCGACCAGGCACCCACCGACGTCGCGGTCGGGGAGCCGACCGTACGGCGCAGCGGGATCACCCAGGGCGACACCTGCCATCTCGACGTCGTCGACCGCTGGGGCACGATGATCTCCGCGACCCCGTCGGGCGGGTGGCTGCAGTCCTCGCCGTTCATCCCCGAGGTGGGCTTCGCGCTCGGCACCCGGCTGCAGCAGTGCTGGCTCGACCCGGCAGCGCCGTCGGCGCTCGCCCCGGGCCGCCGCCCGCGGATGACGCTGACGCCGACGCTGGTCCTGCACGGCGACGAGGCGGTGAGCGCGCTCGGCACCCCCGGCGGCGATGACCAGGACCAGTGGCAGCTGCTCTACCTGCTGCGCACGCTGGCGGGGTCGATGAGTCCGCAGCAGGCGATCGATGCGCCGATGCTCAGCTCCGCGGCGTTCCCCAACTCGTTCTGGCCGCGCGCCTGGAACCCCGGCGGTCTGCTCGTCGAGGACCGGTTCGACGCTGACCTCGTCGCCGACCTCGAGCGGCGCGGCCACCGGGTCACGCGGAGCGCGCCGTGGAGCCTGGGCCGGCTCTCCGCGGTCACCCGCGACCCGGCGTCGGGCCGGCTCGGCGCGGCGGCGAACCCCCGCGGCATGCAGGGGTACGCCGTCGGCCGCTGACGCGCGGGCCGGGCGTACCCCTCCGGCTCAGCGGTAGTTGGTGAACTGCACCGCGAAGTCGTAGTCCTGCTCCTTGACCAGCGCGATCACGGCCTGCAGGTCGTCGCGCTTCTTGCTGCTGACCCGCAGCTCGTCGCCCTGCACCTGCACCTTGACGCCCTTGGGGCCCTCGTCGCGGATCAGCTTGCCGATCTTCTTGGCGTGCTCCTGGCTGATGCCCTCCTTGAGGGTCACCGCGATCTTGGACTCCTTGCCCGACTGCCGGGGCTCGCCGGCGTCGAGGATCTTCAGCGACTGGTTGCGCTTGATGAGTTTGTCCTTGAAGACATCGAGCACCGCGCTGGCCCGGTCGTCGGCGTTGGCCGAGATCTCGACGAGGGCCTCGCCCTTGCGCTCGATGGTCGCGCCGGTGCCCTTGAAGTCGAACCGCTGGGCGACCTCGCGCTGCGCCTGGTTGATGGCGTTGTCGATCTCCTGGTGGTCGAGCTTGCTGACGATGTCGAACGACGAGTCGGCCATGGTGGACGGTCCTCCGGTCACGATGGGGGGTGGGTCGCGGGCGCGCGGGAGGCGATTCGGCCGGGCGCCACGGCTGTTGTATTCTTCCCTGTCGTTGCGCTGGCACCAACCGAGGGTCGGTCCAGCAGGCGACATGGCAGGTTGTCCGAGCGGCCAATGGAAGCGGACTGTAAATCCGTCGGCGTATGCCTACGCAGGTTCGAATCCTGCACCTGCCACCGTGTGACACCGCACCATCCGAAGCCCGGCGAGGTCCCCAGGACCGCCGGGTTTCGTCGTTCTCGGCGTCGCTCGGCCCGGCCTGGCTCTGCTCAGTCCCCGCGCTTGAGCACGGCGAAGCTCCCCCGCATGATCTGCATGTCGAAGTGCCGGTGCGCGAGTCGCCAGCCCTCGGGCGTGCGGACCCAGGTGTCGTCGTACTCGCCCATGCACTCGAAGTAGTCGCCCTCCTGGGAGCCGGCGCCGACATGGTGGATCCGCCCATAGGCCAGGCAGCGGGCCGACCCGCCCTCGCCGTCGAGGGTGACCCGGTGGTTGCCGAGCAGGTGCTGCGTGGCGCCGACCCCCTCGAGGTGGTCGCGTACCCGCTCGACGATCCGGGTGCGACCGCGGGCGCCGTACGCCGTGGCGTCGGGCAGCAGCAGTGCCCCGAGCGCCGGCCAGTCCTTGCGGTCGAGGGCGACGGCGAGGGTGGCCATCGCCTCGATCACCTGCTCGCGCGGGGTCGGATGCGGGGCGGGGGCCATGGTTCTCCTCGGTGGTGCTCCTCGGTGGTCGTCCGGCGTGCCGGGAGTCTGGGCCCGCGTGGTCTCCGGCCGCGCGGACGGGTCCCGGTCACCGGAAGAATGAATTTCAGTTCCGCCTGCGGGGAGCGCTCACAGGGGCTTAGTGTGGGCCACGTCACCAACTGGAATGTGTTTCAGTTCTGCTGGGAGGGAACCCATGTCCGTCGGACAGGCAGAAGCACCCGTTCGCCCCGCGCT
>JAJUGK010000044.1 GCA_029268205.1 Nocardioidaceae bacterium | reverse complement strand
GACGAGCTGCGGGCGGCGCGGCGACTGCTGCAGGAGCAGCAGCGCGAGCGGCTCGACGGGCACCCCCGGGACGGCGTGGCATGAGCCGCGCCGCATGGTTCCTGGCGGGTGCCGGCGCCGGGGCGTACGCCCTGACCCGCGCCCGGCGCGCCGCCGAGGCGTTCACCCCCGACGGCCTGCGCGACCGGGTCAATGGCCTGGTGGCCGGCGCCCGGGTCTTCGTCGAGGAGTTCCAGACCGGGCGCGCGGAGGCCGAGGAGGACCTGCGCACCCGCATCGACGACCGGATGCTCGCGCTGACCACCCGTGCCGAGCCGACACGTCCGGCAGGTTCGGCACGTTCGGCACGTTCGGCACTGCACGCCGTCCCCCCGCCCGCCGACCCCGCTGCGACCGAGCACATCCCGACCGAGCACATTCCAGCCGAGCACATCCCGTCCGAGCACATCCGGACGGAGCACACCCCGACCCCCACACCTGACCAGAAGGGCACCCACCGCTGATGGACACCGCGGAGATCCGCCGCCGGTTCACCGAGCACTTCGAGCGCAACGGCCACACCCGCGTGCCGTCCGCGTCGCTGCTCCTCGACGACCCCAACCTGCTGTTCGTCAACGCCGGCATGGTGCCGTTCAAGCCCTACTTCCTCGGCCAGGAGACGCCGCCGTACGCCCGCGCCACCAGCGTGCAGAAGTGCGTGCGCACCCTCGACATCGAGGAGGTCGGCAAGACCACCCGGCACGGCACGTTCTTCCAGATGGCCGGCAACTTCTCCTTCGGCGACTACTTCAAGGACGGCGCGATCCGGCTGGCCTGGGAGCTGATCACCGGGTCGGTGGAGTCCGGCGGGTTCGGCTTCGACGGCGACCGCATCTGGGTCACCGTGCTCGACGGCGACGACGAGGCCGCCGACCTGTGGCGCTCGGAGACCGGCATCCCCGCCGAGCGGATCCAGCGCCGCGGGCTGCTCGACAACTACTGGAACATGGGCGTCCCCGGACCGGGCGGACCGTGCAGCGAGATCTACTACGACCGCGGTCCGGAGTTCGGCCCCGACGGCGGCCCGATCGTCGACGAGGACCGGTTCCTGGAGATCTGGAACCTCGTCTTCATGCAGGAGTCGCTCTCGGCGGTCCGGGCGAAGGACGACTTCGACATCGCCGGCCCGTTGCCCGCGAAGAACATCGACACCGGGCTCGGCGTCGAGCGGGTGGCCTATCTGCTGCAGGGCAAGACCAACATGTACGAGATCGACGAGGTCTTCCCCGTCATCGAGCGGGCCAGCGAGCTCACGGGTCGTCGCTACGGCGCCGACGCTGTCGACGATGTGCGGTTCCGTGTCGTGGCCGACCACGTCCGCTCGGCGCTCATGCTGATCGGCGACGGGGTCACCCCCGGCAACGAGGCGCGCGGCTACGTCCTGCGACGGCTGCTGCGGCGCGCCGTCCGCTCGATGCGCCTGCTCGGCTACGAGGACCGGGCACTGCCCGAGCTGCTCCCGGTGAGCTTCGAGAAGATGAAGCTCGGCTATCCGGAGCTCGAGGCCGACTTCGCCCGCATCAGCGGGGTGGCGTACGCCGAGGAGGACGCCTTCCGCAAGACGCTGACCGCCGGCACCCAGATCTTCGACGTCGCGGTCGACGAGGTGAAGCGGAGCGGGGGCACCCGACTGTCGGGCGACAAGGCGTTCGCCCTGCACGACACCTACGGCTTCCCGATCGACCTGACCCTCGAGATGGCCTCCGAGCAGGGTCTCGAGGTCGACGAGGCCGGGTTCCGCGCGCTGATGACCGAGCAGCGTGAGCGGGCCAAGGCCGACGCGAAGGCCAAGAAGGGCCAGCACGCCGACACCGGCGTCTACCGCGGCATCCTCGACTCCCACGGGCCGACCGAGTGGTTGGCCTACGAGACCCTCGAGACCGAGTCCGCCCCGCTGGCGTTGCTCGCCGAGGGCAGGAGCGTCGACGCGCTGGGCGAGGGCGCGGTGGGGGAGCTGGTGCTCGACCGCACCCCGTTCTATGCCGAGTCCGGCGGCCAGGCGGCCGACGCCGGCATCATCACCTTCGACGGTGGCCGGCTCGAGGTCCTCGACGTGCAGCGCCCGGTCCGCGGCCTGGTCGTCCACCAGGTGCGGGTGATCGAGGGCGAGCTCGCCGTCGGGTCCGGCGCCGCTTCCACGCTGCACGCGCAGGTCGACCGCGACTGGCGCCTCGGTGCCCGCCAGGCCCACAGCGGCACCCATGTCGTGCACGCAGCGCTGCGCGAGGTGCTCGGCCCCACCGCCCTGCAGTCGGGCTCCTACAACCGGCCGGGCTACCTGCGGCTCGACTTCGGCTGGACCAAGGCGCTCCACCCCGACCAGGTGCGTGACCTCGAGCGGATCTCCAACGAGGCGCTGCGTCAGGACCTCGCCGTCTCGGCGGAATACATGACCCTGCAGGAGGCCCGCGACTTCGGTGCGCTGGCATTGTTCGGCGAGACCTACGACGACCAGAAGGTGCGAGTCGTGGAGATCGGCGGTCCCTGGTCGCGGGAGCTGTGCGGCGGTACGCATGTCGAGCGCTCGTCCCAGATCGGCACGGTCGTGGTGACCTCCGAGGCGTCGGTCGGGTCGGGCAATCGTCGGGTCGAGGCGCTCGTCGGCCTGGAGGGCTTCGCCTACCTCGCCCGCGAGCGCGACCTCGTCAACTCGCTGACCGGCATGCTCAAGACCCGGCCCGACGACCTCGTCGACCGGGTCCGGGAGACCGTCGATCGGCTCAAGTCGGTGGAGAAGGAGCTGGAGCGGCTGCGGGCCGAACAGCTCCTCGCCGCGACCGGTGACCTCGCCGCCGGGGCCGAGGACCTCGGGGGCGTCCGGTTCGTGGGTCACCATGCGGCCGGCACCGGCGGCGGCGACGTCCGCAAGCTCGCGCTCGACGTGCGCGGCCGGCTCGGCGAGGGTGCCCCCGCCGTCGTCACCGTCATCGGCGATGGCGGCGGCAAGCCCGCGATCGTGGTGGCGACCAATGCGGCCGCCCGCGAGCGGGGGCTCTCGGCCAACGAGCTGCTGCGGGCCGCGGCACCCGCCCTCGGCGGCAAGGGCGGCGGCAAGGACGACATCGCCCAGGGCGGCGGCAGCGACGTCTCGCGGATCGGCGATGCGCTCGACGCCGTCCGCACCGCCGTCCGCGGCGGGAGCGCCTAGCGCGATGCGCCCCGGAGTACGCCTGGGCGTCGACCCCGGCGACGTCCGGATCGGCGTGGCCGCCTGCGACCCGTCCGGCATCATCGCCACCCCGCTGACGACCGTGCAGCGGGGGCCGGGCGACCTCCAGCAGCTGCGGACCCTCGCGCTCGAGCACGAGCCGATCGAGGTGGTCGTCGGCCTGCCCCGGTCGCTGTCGGGAGCCGAGGGGCCGGCCGCGGTGCGGGTGCGGGCTTTTGCCACGGAGTTGGCCGAGGTGCTTGCCCCGGTGCCCGTGAGACTGTCTGATGAGCGGTTGAGCACCGTGACCGCGGAATCGCTGCTGCGGGCCGGTGGCAAGAAGGGGAAGAAGCGCAGGGCTGTCGTCGACCAGGCAGCCGCGGTGGTGATCCTGCAGAACGCGCTCGACACCGAGCGTGCCTCCGGTTCGCCACCCGGCGAACTGGTCCCGAGCGGAAGTGCAGAAGCGTGAGCAACGTCGGTCTGGATCTGATGCCCGGTGGTGACGACGAGGAGCCGCGGGACGGCACGTCGGCGCAGCAGCCCGACGACGGCACGCACCCGGACGTACCCGCCGAGGAGGACCCCGCCGAGCAGGGTCCGGCCGATGGGAGTCCTGCCGAGGAGGACCCCGGCCGGGTCCCGCCGACCGGTGGCCGCCGGCGCGCGCGTCCCCGGCGGCGGGTGCCCGTCAGCTGCCTCGCCGCACTGGTCGCGCTCGTGCTCCTGGCGGTGGTCGCCTGGTTCGTGGTCGACAGGGGACGCTCCGCGCTTGACTCCTGGCTCTCGGGACCCGAGGACTACCCGGGGCCGGGCAGCGGCAGCGTGATCGTCCAGGTCGAGGAGGGCGACACCGCCGCGGCGATCGGCCGCACCCTCAAGGACGCCAACGTCGTGGCCAGCGTCGAGGCCTTCACCCAGGCGGCGGCTGGCGACGAGCGGTCGCGGGGCATCCAGGTCGGCTCCTACGAGCTGCAGGAGGAGATGAGGGCCGCCGACGCACTGGCGGTGCTCGTCGACTCGGCGAACATCGTGCGCACCTCGATCACCATCCCCGAGGGGTTCCGGCTCGAGCAGATCCTGGAGCGGTTGGCGGCGCAGACCGACGTCACGATGCGCCAGTTGCGCCGGGCGGTGCGGGGGCTCGACCTCCCGCCGTCGGCCGACGGCAACCCCGAGGGTTATTTCTTCCCCGCGACCTACGACTTCCCGCCCGGCACCACGGCCGAACAGATGCTGAGCCGGATGCTGCAGCGGTTCACCGCGGTCGCCGCTGACCTCCCCCTCTCCGACGCCTCCACGGTCGGACTCTCCGAGCACGACCTGGTCACCGTCGCGAGCATCATCGAGAAGGAGGTCAACCGCGCTGAGGACATGCCCGCGGTGGCCGAGGTGATCTACAACCGGCTCGACGGCTCGTGCACCGCCAACGGCGTCCCGCAGGGTCGGCTCCAGATGGACTCCACGGTCCACTACATCTCGGGCAAGAACGACTCGGTGTTCACCGACTCCGACATGCGCGCGGTGGAGTCGGAGTACAACACCTATCAGTCCGACGGGATCCCGCCCGGCCCGATCGCCTCGCCGGGTGCGGCGGCGCTGGAGGCCGCGCTGAACCCGACCAGCGAGGGCTGGTGCTACTTCGTGGCGGTCGACCTCGAGAGCGGCGAGACCGCCTTCGCCGTGGGGGAGTCCGATCACCAGGCGAACGTCGCGAAGCTGCGGGCGTGGTGTCGCGAGAACCCGGGAGTCTGTTGATGCAGTCGACCGGGACGCGCTGCGCGGTCCTGGGATCCCCGATCGCCCATTCGCTCTCCCCGACCCTGCACCGCGCGGCGTACGCCGAGCTCGGGCTGTCCGGGTGGACCTACGACGCCGTCGAGGTGACTGAGACCGGACTGGCGGAGTTCCTCGACGGCCTGGACGCGAGCTGGCGCGGGTTGAGCCTGACGATGCCGCTGAAGCGGACGGTGCTGCCGCTGGCCGACGAGGTGTCGTCGCGGGCGCGCCTCGCCGGCGCCGCGAACACGGTCGTGTTCCAGGCGGGTCGGCGCGTGGTCGATAACACCGACATCCCCGGCGCGGTGGCCGCGCTCCGCGAGCGCTACGACGGCCCGGTCGACTCCGCGATGGTCCTGGGCGGGGGAGCGACCGCGACGTCGCTGCTGCTCGCGCTCACCGAGCTGGGCTGTCGGGAGGCCGTGTTGGCCGTGCGGGAGCCGGCGCGCGCGACCGAGACCGTCGAGGCGGTCGGACGACACCCGGACGCGCCCCGCCTGGAGGTCGTGCGGCTCGACGAGGTCGGTGCAGCGACCGCCCGGGCCTGCGATGTGCTGGTCTCGACCGTCCCGGCCGCAGCCCAGACCCCCGATCTGGTGGGCCGGCTGCCGCAGCCGGCGGTCACCTTCGAGGTCGTCTACGACCCCTGGCCGACGCCGCTGGCGGCGGCGGCCGCGGGGCCCCTGGTGAGTGGCCTCGATCTGCTCGTGCACCAGGCGGTGCTCCAGGTCGAGCTCATGACCGGGCAGTCGGTCGGGGTCGAGGTGCTGCGGCGTGCGGGGGAGTCCGCGCTCGCAGAGCGGGCGGGGGACAGGACGTGACGACCGACCCGTTGGCGTACGCCGTCCTCGTGCCACTGTGCGCGCTGCTCGGGCTGCTCGTGCCGGGGATCGTGCGGCGCGTCCCCGAGCCCCCGCCGCCCGAGCCGGACGAGGTCCGCGCCGCCGAGCCACCGAAGGAGCTCTACGTCGACGTGGCCGCCCGGCGGTGGGTGCGACCGGGCGCGGTGGTCTTCGGCGCCGCCACCGGCGCGGCGTACGCGGCCGGGGTCGGCCTGGCCTGGGAGTTGCTGTTCCTGGTGCCACTCGTGCCCGTCGGGCTCGCGCTGGGAGCCATCGACTGGCGCACCAAGCTGCTGCCCTATGTGCTGGTAGCGCCGCTCTATCCACTGACGGCCGTGCTCGTCGTGGTCGTGGCGGCGATCGAGTGGGACGCCGACATCCTGCTGCGTGCGCTTGTCGGCTGGCTGGGGACCTTCGCGGTCTACTTCGCGCTCAACTGGGTCGCCCCCGCCGGCTTCGGGTACGGCGACGTCCGGCTGTCCGGGGTGCTCGGCATGGCCGGTGGCGCGGTCAGTTGGACGGCGCTGGTCGCGGCCGCGATCGGCGGCTTCTTCGCCATGGCGCTGCTCTCGATCCCGCTGCTGCTCCTCGGCGTCATCGGCCGCAAGGACCACGTGCCGTTCGGGCCGTTCATGCTCATCGGCGCGGCCGCCGGCATCGCGCTCGCGCCAGTGCTCGCAGCGGGCACGGCGTACTAGAACGCGCGGCCCCGTACGCGTAGTCCCCTACGTGAGCGTCGCCCGCGGGCCCGGGAACGACGCTCACGTAGGGGACTAGGCGGGGGCCGTGGGGCGGTGACCCGATCACCTGCTGCGCGACGGCCGCCCGCACCACCGGCGCAGCGCAGCGTCGAGACCGTCGGCCGTGTGCTCCCCGACCCAGGCGACGTAGCCGTCCGGGCGGATGAGCACGGCGGTCGGCGCTGCGACGGTTCCCACCCCCGGCAGGTCCCAGGCGCCGTCGTACGCCGCCGTGACGACGTCGACGCGGTCCGCCCACGCCGATGCCGCCAGACCGCCGGGAGTCCCGAGGTCGAGCAGGACAGGTCGGGCCGCATGCAGCAGTTCGAAGACTCGGCGGGTCCCGTCCGGGAGCTCCAGATCGAGGTCGGGCATGCGCCGGCCGAGCAACGGGTGTCCGTCGCCGAGGTCGTAGCGGATGTCGAGCCCCGACATCCGCGCGGCGTACGCCGTCCGGGTCGGCTCGCGGTCGACGAGGTCGGCGACCGTCCCGCGCAGGACGTCGTGCCGGGCATCACCGGGCCGGTTCAGCGCGACCTGCGCCATGGTGTCGCGCAGGACGCGGGCGGCGACCGGGTGTCGTTCGGCGTGGTAGGTATCCAGCAGGTCGTCGGGCGAGACCCCGCGCACGACCTGCGCGAGCTTCCACCCGAGGTTCTGGGCGTCCTGCAATCCGGTGTTGAGCCCCTGGCCGCCGACCGGGGAGTGGATGTGGGCGGCGTCGCCCGCCACGAGGACCCGTCCCCTGCGGTAGGTCGCCGCCTGGCGGGTGGTGTCGGTGAACCGCGAGATCCACAACGCCCGGTGGGTCCCGAAGTCGGTGCCGTAGACGCTGCGGAGCGCGGCCCGGACGTCGTCGAGGGTCGGTTCCGCGGCCGCGGTGACCACCCGGGACTCGGTGACCATCACCCGCACGGGGCCCTCCTCGGCGAAGACGACCGCACCGTCCCTGATCTCGTAGTCGACCCGGCCCAGGGCGTGGGTCCCCGTGGCGTCCTGCCGCGTGCCGAACTCGGGTTGCTCGTGCATCTCGACCTCAGCGATCAACGCACTCATCGTGGGGTCCCATCCGACGAAGTCGATGCCGGCCGACCGGCGGACGGCGCTGCGCCCGCCGTCGCAGCCCACGACGTACGCCGCCCGCAGTCTCCGGTCCGCGCACAGCACGTCGACGCCCGCGTCGTCCGGCGCGAGGTCGACCACGGTGCAGTCGCGGATCAGGTCGACCGGCAGCTCGGCGACCCAGGCGGCCAGGATCCGCTCGATGTGGTTCTGCCACAGCCCCAGGCTGTACGGGTGGGGCGTGGGCGCCCCGGTGAGGTCGAGGGTGACCCCGGCGAACGCCGCCGCCTGCACCACCTGCCCCTCGCGCAGGAACCGGTCGACGACCCCGCGCTGGTCGAGGACCTCGAGCGATCGGGCGTGCAGGCCGCCCGCTCGCGAACCCTCCAGGCTCTGGTCGATCCGTCGTTCGGCCAGGGCCACGCGGACCCCGGCGAGGGCCAGCTCGGCGGCCAGCATCAGTCCCGTGGGTCCACCCCCGACCACCACGACCTCGTACTCCGCCCCGATCTCGGTCACCATCGCTCCTCCCGTGCGTCCGCGAGGCCGGTGATTCTGGGCCCCGACCGGGGTCTTGCCGCAAGCCCCCCGGCCGGGCGTACGGTGGAGGCAACAGCGCGGGCGGTCTCGCCGCCGCGGCCGAGGGACGGGCTCTGCGGCGCTGCGTGAAAGACTGTCGCCATGCTGCGTTGGTTGACTGCGGGCGAGTCCCACGGACCCGCCCTGGTGGCGATCCTCGAGGGAATGCCCGCCCACGTCGAGGTGACGACCGAGGACATCGCCGAGGCGTTGGCGCGCCGCCGGCTGGGCTACGGCCGCGGCGCCCGGATGAAGTTCGAGGCCGACGAGGTCCGGGTGATCGGCGGCATCCGGCACGGTCGCACCCAGGGCGGCCCCGTCGCGATCGAGGTCGGCAACACCGAGTGGCCCAAGTGGGAGCGGGTGATGTCCGCCGACCCCGTCGACCCGGCCGAACTCGAGTCGCTGGCCCGCAACGCGCCGCTGACCCGCCCCCGGCCCGGGCACGCCGACCTCGTCGGCATGCAGAAGTACGCCTTCGACGACGCGCGGCCGGTCCTCGAGCGTGCCTCCGCCCGCGAGACGGCGGCCCGGGTCGCGCTCGGCACCGTTGCGGCGAGGTTCCTGCAGCAGACCGTCGGCGCCCGGATCGTCTCGCACGTCGTCGCCCTCGGCGGCGTGAAGGCGCCCTACGGCTTGGTCCCCGACCCCGACGACGTCGCGAAGCTCGACGCCGACCCCGTGCGTTGCCTCGACCCCGAGGCGAGCGCCGCGATGGTCGCCCGCATCGACCAGGCCCACAAGGACGGCGACACCCTCGGCGGGGTCGTCGAGGTCGCCGTCCACGGCCTGCCGCCGGGTCTCGGCTCCCACGTGCACGGCGACCGGCGCCTCGACGCGCGGCTCGCCGGAGCGCTCATGGGGATCCAGGCGATCAAGGGCGTCGAGCTCGGCGACGGCTTCGACCTCGCTCACGTCCCGGGCTCGGAGGCGCACGACGAGATCGTCGACGAGGGTCAGGGCATCCGCCGGGTCACCGGCCGCTCCGGCGGCACCGAGGGCGGCATGAGCACCGGCGAGGTGCTGCGGGTCCGGGCGGCGATGAAGCCGATCGCCACCGTCCCCCGAGCCCTGCGCACCGTGGACGTCGCGACCGGTGAGGCCACCGTCGCCCACCACCAGCGCTCCGACGTCTGCGCCGTGCCCGCCGCGGGGATCGTCGCCGAGGCCATGGTCGCTCTCGTGCTGGCCGAGGCCGTGGTCGAGAAGTTCGGCGGCGACTCGGTCATGGAGACCCGGCGCAACGCCAAGAGCTACCTCGACACCCTCCGATACCGGTGACCGCCCCGACCCCACGCCGCCCGCGGGTCGTCCTCGTCGGCCCGATGGGGGCCGGCAAGACGACGGTCGGCCGGATCGTGGCGCAGGACCTCGGCGTCGGCTTCCGCGACACCGACGCCGACGTCGAGACGGCTGCGGGCAAGCCGGTCGCGGAGATCTTCGTCGACGACGGCGAGGCTGCGTTCCGCGCCCTGGAGCAAGAGGCGGTGGAGCGCGCGCTCGGCGAGCACGACGGCGTGCTGGCCCTGGGCGGGGGAGCGGTGATGACCCCGGCCGTCCGCGACGCACTCGCCGGACACGAGGTGGTCTTCCTCCGCGTCGGCCTCACCGACGCCGTCAAGCGGGTCGGCATGGGCACCGGCCGCCCGCTGCTCCTCGGCAACGTCCGCGCCCGCGTCAAGCAGCTCCTCGACGAGCGCACGCCGGTCTACGAGTCGGTGGCCACGCGGGTCGTCGAGACCGACGGTCGCGACGCAGCCACGGTCGCCGCCGAGATCCGCGCCAGCCTGGAGGAGGGCCGATGACCACCGACCACGCCGCCGACACCACCCGCATCCACGTCGGCGGGGCCTCGCCGTACGACGTCCTGGTCGGCCGCGGGTTGACCGGGACGCTGCTGGCCGGACTGCCGGCGATGCTGGGGGAGGACGCCCGACGGGTCGCGGTGATCCACCCGCGCACGCTGGCGGCCCGGGCGACGAGTCTCCGTGACGCCCTGCTGCGCGAGGGGCTCGACGCCCGCACGATCGAGGTCCCCGACGGGGAGGCGGCGAAGACCGCCGAGGTCGCGGCGTTCTGCTGGTCGGTGCTGGGCGGCGCCGGGTTCACCCGCAGCGACGCCGTGCTCACGCTCGGTGGCGGAGCGACCACCGACCTCGGCGGGTTCGTCGCGGCGACCTGGCTGCGCGGCGTCCGCGTCGTGCACGTCCCGACCACGCTGCTGGCCATGGTCGATGCCGCCGTCGGGGGCAAGACCGGCATCAACACCGCGGCGGGCAAGAACCTCGTCGGTTCGTTCCACGAGCCCGCCGGCGTGCTGTGTGACCTGGACTCCCTGACCACCCTGCCCGGCAACGAGCTGGTCAGTGGACTGGCCGAGGTCGTCAAGTGCGGCTTCATCGCCGACCCCCGGATCCTCGAGATCGTCGAGGACGACCCGGTGGCCGCGACCGACCCGGGCAGCGCCGCCCTGCGCGAGCTGGTCGAGCGCGGCATCCAGGTGAAGGTCGACGTCGTCGTCGACGACCTGAAGGAGACCGGCGGCCGGGACGGACACCCGGGCCGCGAGGCGCTCAACTACGGACACACCCTCGGGCATGCGATCGAGCGGGCCGAGGACTACCGGTTCCGCCACGGCGCCGCGGTCGCGATCGGGATGCGGTTCGTCGCGGAGCTGGCACGCCTGTCCGGACGCCTCGACGACGAGACCGCCGACCGGCACCGACGGGTGCTCGACCTCGTCGGGTTGCCCACCGGCTACCGCGACGACCGCTGGCCGGAGCTGCACGCGGCGATGAAGGTCGACAAGAAGTCCCGCGGGAACACCCTGCGCTTCGTCGTCCTCGACGGACTCGCCCGCCCCGCGGTCCTCGCCGGCCCCGACGAGGAACTGCTGCGTACGGCGTACGAACGCATCGGCACCGCGCCGCCCCTGCCCCGGTGAGGGGCCCGGTCAGAGCAGGTAGCGGAACAGCGGACTCTCGGGCGCCACGGACTCCACCCGCAACGGGCTGGCGGCGAGGCGCTCGTTGAGGCCGTAGAGGTCGGCGGGGTCGCCGAGCTCGATGCCGACCAACGCCGGGCCGGTCTCCCGGCTGCTGCGCTTGACGTACTCGAACAGCGTGATGTCGTCCTCGGGCCCGAGCACCTCGTCGAGGAACCGGCGCAATGCGCCGGGCTCCTGCGGGAACTCGACCAGGAAGTAGTGCTTGCGGCCCTCGTGGACCAGCGCGCGCTCGACGACCTCGGCATACCTGCTCACGTCGTTGTTGCCGCCCGAGACGACACACACCACCGAGGCACCCTGCGGTGGCGCGTCGGGCAGAGCTGCGAGCTGGTCGAGGGCGGCGCCGGCCAACGCGCCCGCGGGCTCGGCGACGATGCCGTCGGACTGGTAGAGGTCGAGCATCTCCACACAGATCCGCCCCTCCGCGACGGCGAGCATCGTGGGCGGCTCGGCGCGGGAGGCCACGACGGCGTGGGTCAGGGCGCCGACCCGGCGCACCGCGGCGCCGTCGACGAAGCCGTCGAGCTCGGGCAGGTCGACCGGTCCGCCCGCGGCGAGCGCGGCCGCCATGCTGGCCGCACCGGCAGGCTCGGCCCCGACCAGCCGGACCGGCCGGTCCTCCAACGCACAGACCGCGCCCGCGATGAGCCCCCCGCCGCCGACCGGCACGACCAGGACGTCGGGCAGCGCCGGCCCACCGCGACCGTCCTCGTGGGCCGACTCGGCGGCGAACTGCTCGAGCAACTCGGTGGTGACGGTGCCCTGTCCCGCGATCACCCGCGGATCGTCGAAGGCCGGGACCACGGTTGCGGAGGAAGCCGCGGCGTACGCGGCCGCCGCCGCCGCGGCGTCGTCGTAGGTCTCGCCCGTCAGCACGACCTCCACCCAGTCGCCCCCGAGCACGGCGACCCGCTCGCGCTTCTGCCGAGGCGTGGTGCGCGGGAGGAAGATCCGGGCGCGGACGCGGGCGCGGGCGCAGGCGAAGGCGAGGCCCTGCGCGTGGTTGCCGGCGCTGGCGCAGGTCACGCCGGCGGCGCGGGCGTCGTCGTCGAGCGCCGCCAACATCGCGAGTGCGCCGCGCGCCTTGTAGGAGCGGACCGGCTGCAGGTCCTCCCGCTTGAGCCAGACGTCCCACCCGGTCGCCGTTGACAGCCGGGCGTTGCGGCGCAGGGGCGTCGGGGCGAGCACCTCGGCGAGTCGCGCGGCGGTCGTCTCGACGTCGCGACGGGTGGGGAGGGCCGGGGCGCTCACCGGTGCACCTCCACTGCGAGGGTGCGGGAGACCACGTCGGCGGCGCGCCGGGCAGCCGGGATCCCGCCGTACGTCGCGACCACGAGCAGGGTCTCGCCGATGGTCCCGATGCCGACCCCGGCGCTGCGGGCCGCGCGGACCTGGTCGGCGAGCTCCGGCAGTCGGCCGGCGGTCGCGAGGGCGCCGATCACCAGGGCGTGCCGGGTCTGCTCCTCCAAGCCCGGACGCGCCATGAGGTCGAAGGGCGACTGTCGGCTGGCGATCGACTCGAAGGCCGCACCGCCGGCGGCCAGCACGCGCTTCCATTCCCGGTCCAGCTCGGTGGTCGTCGGGGCGCCCTCCTCGGGGGACGTGTGCTGGCGCAGCAGCTCGGCGACGGCGGCGGGGTCCTCCGCCGGGGCCAGGGGGCCGACCCCGTCGAGCTCGGCGGCGCTGCCGCGCGGCACGTCGGTGGCGAGCGCGCGGGCCATCGCCGGGGGCGTGATCTGGTCCTCGCCGCCGCTGAGGACCAGCAGGGGCGGCACCAGGCGCGGCAGGTCGGCCCGCAGGTCGACCTCGCTCAGCGCGCCGAGGGTCAGCCGGATCCCGGCGGGGTCGAGGTCGCGGAAGGCCTGGATCAGGGCCTCCGCGGTGTCCTGGTGCTCCTCCAGGAAGCCGGGTCCCACCACGCCGGCGAGCAGGCTGTCGGGAACCGCGTCGAGGTCGGAGGTGCTGGCGAGCCCGGCGTTCTCCACCCAGAGCGTCTCGTTGGTGCCGACCGCTCCCATGCCGGAGACGACCAGCGAGTCGACGCGCTCGCGGATGGTGAGCGCGAGCTGCAGTCCCACCACGCCGCCGATGCCGCACCCGGCGTAGTGCAGGTGTCCGCCGCCGGCGTTGCGCTCGGCGAAGACCGGGCCCAGCGCCGCCAGCAGCGCCTGGGTGAGCTCCTCGACCGAGCTCGTGGCGGGCACCGGGTGGTTGTTGGCCCCGTGCCCGGGCAGGTCCCACCCGACCACGTGGAACTCCTCGTCGAGATGCGCGGCGACCACCTGCCACAGGGGGCGTACGGCGGTGCCCAACGCGGGACCGAGGACGAGGAGCGGGCGGTCGACGCGGTGGTTGAATGACACCAGGGTGATGACCGGGCCGGCGCGGTGGGCGGGAGGTTGCACGGGGTCAGCCTAGGACCGGACGGCGCGGTCCTCTGCTGCCGTTAGACTTCGGGGCTGCTCCTCCCACCCCCAGCGAACCGACAGCGAAGGTGTCCCGCGCGCATGGCAACGACGAACGACCTCAAGAACGGCATGGTGCTCAAGCTGGACGGCCAGCTCTGGCAGGTCCTGTGGTTCCAGCACCACAAGCCCGGCAAGGGCGGCGCCGTGGTGCGCTCCAAGATCCGCAACGTCGAGACGGGCAAGACGGTCGACAAGACCTTCAACGCCGACGTGAAGGTCGAGGTCGCCAACGTCGACAAGCGCACGATGCAGTACCTCTACAACGACGGCACGTCCTACGTCTTCATGGACACCAGCACCTACGAGCAGATCGAGGTGTCCCCCGAGATCGTCGGCGACGCCGCGCACTTCCTGCTCGAGAACCAGGAAGCCATCGTGGCGACCAACGAGGGCCGCGTGCTCTACATCGAGCTCCCCGCCTCCGTCGAGCTGGTCGTCCGCTACACCGAGCCGGGCCTGCAGGGCGACCGGTCCACCGGTGGCACCAAGCCCGCCGAGCTGGAGACCGGTCACACGATCCAGGTGCCGCTGTTCATCACCACCGGCGAGAAGATCAAGGTCGACACCCGCGACTCCTCCTACCTCGGCCGCGTCTCCTCCTGATGAGCGCCCGCTCCAAGGCCCGCAAGCGGGCCCTCGACGTGCTGTACGCCGCGGAGATGCGCGGCGAGAGCCCCGCCGAGGCGCTCGACCGGGCCGTCGCCGAGGGGGAGGGGCCGACCAACCCCTACACCTCCGAGCTGGTCCGCGGCGTGGTCGAGCACCGCGCCCGCATCGACGAGGTGCTGTCCTCCTACGCGCGCTCGTGGTCCCTGGAGCGGATGCCGGCCGTCGACCGCAACGTGCTGCGGCTCGGGGTCTTCGAGATCCTCTACGTCGCCGACGTCCCCGATGCGGTCGCGGTGACCGAGGCGATCAACCTCGTCCGCGACCTCTCGACCGATGACTCGCCCTCCTTCGTCAACGGGGTGCTCGGCACCGTCGTCCGCGACAAGGCCGGCATCGTCGACTGAGTGCCGCCGGGAGGCATGGAGGTGGCGCTGCTGAGGGCATGCTGCCGGTCGTGACCAATGCTGCGCACGCCGCCCGGAAGGTCGACCACAGCGACGCCCTCGACCACGTCGCCCGGGTCGGGCTGCTGGCGTACGGCGTCGTCCACCTGCTGATCGCCTTCGTTGCGGCGCGGCTCGCGCTGGGTGATCGATCGGGCTCCGCCGACAGCACCGGCGCGCTCGGGGAGCTGGCGTCCCAGCCGTTCGGGGCCGTGCTGGTCTGGGCCGTCGCCGTGGGGCTGGTCGCGTTGGTCGCCTGGCGCGCGGTCGAGGTGTTCGCCGACGGCGAGATGCTCGACCGGGTCAGGGGTGCGGCAAGGGGCGTGGTGTACGCCGTCCTGGCCTATTCCGCCATCCGGGTCGCGGCAGCCGGCGGCGGGTCCGGCGGCGGCAACACCGAGGAGACGATGACCGCGCGGCTCCTCGGGCTCCCGGCCGGCCGGTGGGTGGTCGTCGCGGTGGGCGTGGGGATCGCGATCTACGCCGGTGTGCTCGCCTGGCGCGGGATCAGTCGCAAGCACGCCGAGGAGCTGGCCGCCGAGGGCCGGAGCGGGACGGCGGGCCGCGCCTACCTCGCCCTCGGCGCGGTGGGGCACGTCGCGAAGGGGGTCGCCTACGGCGTGGTCGGCGGGCTCGTCGTGCATGCCGGCCTCACCCACGACGCCGACAGCTCCGGGGGCCTGGACCAGGCGCTGGTCGAGGTGCTGGAGCAGCCGTTCGGCCCGGTGCTGCTGCTGGCGGTCGCGGTCGGCATCGGCTGCTTCGCCGCGTTCTGCTTCGCGCACGCCCGGCACCTGTCACGGTGACCCGGTGCGCGCCTCCATCGAACTCCTGCCCGACCCGTCCGGTGAGGACCTGGTGCGGGCGTGCTGGCGGGCGTTGTCGGCGGCCGGGCTGCCGGGTCGGGGCGATCACCAGGGGTTGAGCAACTGGCCGCACGTGACGGTGTGGGAGAGCGCGGTGCACGTCGCCGACCGCCTCGGCGTACCCCGCGCCGAGGCGCCGACGCCCGGCGTCGTCCCAGTCGACCGGTTGCGCCCGGTGCTCGACCTGCTACCGGTGAGCGCGCCGGTGCTCGGCATCGCCGTGCTCGGGCGACGCGACCGCGGGGTGGTCGTGCTCGAGCTCGATCCCACGGCGCTCGCACCGGTCCACGACCGGGTGCACGAGATCGCCGACGCCGGCGGCGCGGGGTGGCGACGTACGCCGTGGCGGCCCCATCTGTCGCTGACCCGTGCACTCCCGGCCGAGCTGGTCGACCCCGCCGTCGACGTCGTCGGTCCGATCATCGCGAACGCGCCCGCGGTCCGGCTGGTGCGGCTGCGCACCTGGGACCCGGCCGTCGCGCGTGCGGAGGAGATCGCCTGCACATGGCTGCCGTCCCGCCCCGAGGAGTGGGCGAGGACACAGTCGACCGGAGGGTGGTCGGAGGGGGTCGACCGGGTCGACGGCTGCTAGTGTTCCGAGCGCTTCGACATCCTTTAACGAGCCGTCCCGTGAGGCGGAGAAGGAGGTCTGCGGCCTATGACCGCGCCTGCGCACGACCCGTCCGCCCGTACCGTTCTCGATGCTTCCGACATCAACCGGGCGTTGACCCGCATCGCGCACGAGATCCTCGAGCGCAACAAGGGCGCCGAACAGCTGGTGCTCCTCGGGATCCCCTCCCGCGGCGTCGACCTCGCCCGCCGGATCGGTGAGCGGATCGCCCGCACCGAGGGCGTCGAGGTCCCCGTCGGATCGCTCGACATCACGCTCTACCGCGATGACCTGCGCCGGCAGCCGGCCCGCGGGCCCCAACCCACCGAGGTGCCGCCCGGTGGGGTCGACGGCCGCATCGTGGTGCTCGTCGACGACGTGCTCTACTCCGGCCGCACGGTGCGGGCCGCGCTCGACGCGCTGGCCGACCTCGGCCGGCCCGACGCCGTACGCCTGGCCGTCCTGGTCGACCGCGGCCACCGGGAACTGCCGATCCGGGCCGACCACGTCGGCAAGAACCTCCCCAGCGCGCGCAGCGAACGGGTGATGGTCCGGCTGACCGAGACCGACGGGCGCGACGAGGTGCTGATCGCCGGCGCCGCGAAGGGGGGCGAGGCGTGAACCGACACCTGCTCTCGGTCGACGACGTCTCCACCGACGACATCCGTACGCTCTTCGCCACCGCCGCCGAGATGCACGATGTGCAGCGTCGCGAGGTCAAGAAGCTGCCCGCGCTGCGTGGGCGCACCGTGATCAACCTGTTCTTCGAGGACTCCACCCGCACGCGGTCGAGCTTCGAGATCGCCGGCAAGTGGCTCTCGGCCGACACCATCAACATCACCGGCAAGGGCTCCTCGGCCTCCAAGGGGGAGTCGCTGCGCGACACCGTGCTGACGATCGCCTCGATGGGGGTCGACGCGCTGGTGATGCGGCACTCCGCGAGCGGAGCGGCGCACCAGGTCGCGCAGTGGGTCGACGCGGCGGTGATCAACGCCGGCGACGGCACCCACGAACACCCCAGCCAGGCGCTGCTTGACGCCTACACGCTCACCCGCCGCCTCGGGGAGCTGGAGGACAAGCACGTCGTGATCGTGGGCGACCTGACCCACAGCCGGGTCTTCCGCTCCAACGTCGCCTGCCTGGGCAAGCTCGGTGCGCGGGTCACCGTGGTCGCGCCGCCGACGCTGATGCCCAGCGGCATCGACGACTGGAGCGCGCGCGCCGGCTTCGCCACGGCGTACGACCTCGACGAGGTGCTGCCGAAGGCCGACGCGGTGATGATGCTGCGCGTCCAGCGCGAGCGGATGAGCGGCGGCTTCTTCCCGACCGGGCGGGAGTACACCGTGGGCTACGGCCTCACCCGCGACCGCCTGGCCGTGCTCGGGCCCGAGGTCCCGATCTGCCACCCCGGGCCGATGAACCGGGGCCTCGAGATCGCCGCCGACGCCGCCGACGCGGCCCAGTCGCTGATCCTCGAGCAGGTC
>JAJUGK010000043.1 GCA_029268205.1 Nocardioidaceae bacterium | reverse complement strand
GTCGACGGCCGCGACCGACGGGCCGCGGGTGCCGCCGCCCGCGGCCCGCCCGCCCGGCGTCCGGACGGCCGGCGAGATCGCCGCCGAGCAGAAGCCGGGGGCGGAGGAGAAGAAGGACGCAGCCCCGAAGAAGGACGCCCCGAAGAAGGACGCCCCGCAGAAGGACGCAGCCACGAGCGCTTCGCCGGCCCTGCCCAAGGCGACGACCAAGCCGCCCAAGACCTCTGCACCCAAGACCTCAGTGGCCCACACCCTCCGCACTCGGCTCGCGGCCGTGCTGTGGGCGGTCGCGGTGATCTGCGCGCTGGTGCTGGCGGTGGCCGCCCTGCTGGTCGCGCTGCGGGCCAACCAGGACAACGCCGCGGTGGCCGCGGTGCTCGACGCCGCCGACGTGCTCGACCTGGGGATCTTCGGCCGCGAGAACGGCGTGTTCACCTTCACCGGTGCCGACGCCGAGGTGCGCAGCGCCCTGGTCAACTGGGGCCTGGGCGCGGTCGCCTACCTGGTGCTCGGCAAACTGCTCGATCGCATCATCCGGCCCTGAGCCGCCGGGCTCCGAGCCGTCACTGTCACCGGCAGTGACACACCTGTGACGGACCGCACCTGGGACGGCCGTTCTCTGCGTCCGGACCTACGAGTAACCTCGCCTCGAACCGAGTGGACAGGAGGGGCCCGTCCAGGGCCGAGACCACCATGAACATTGTCGTCTGCGTGAAGTACGTACCCGACGCGACTGCCGACCGGCAGTTCGAGTCGGACAACACCGTTGACCGGGTCGGCGTCGACGGGCTGCTCTCCGAGCTCGACGAGTACGCCGTCGAGCAGGCTCTGCAGCTGCGCGAGAAGCGCGAGGGTGAGGACATCGAGATCACCGCGCTCTGCGTGGGCCCGGAGAAGGCGGTCGACGCCATCCGCAAGGCCCTGCAGATGGGCGCGGACAAGGGCGTCCACGTCGTCGACGACGCGATCGCCGGCTCCGACTCGGTGGCCACCTCGCTGGTGCTGGCCAAGGCGCGGGAGAAGATCGGCGCCGAGAAGAAGGTCGACCTGGTCATGACCGGCATGGCCTCCACCGACGCCTCGATGAGCGTCATCCCGGCCATGCTCGCCGAGCGCCTCGAGCTGCCCCAGGTCACCTTCGCCTCCGTGGTCGAGAGCCAGGGCGAGGTCTTCCGGGTGCGCCGCGACGGCGACACCGCGACCGAGATCGTCGAGGGCCGGCTGCCGATGGTCCTCAGCGTCACCGACCAGACCGGCGAGGCCCGCTACCCGTCCTTCAAGGGCATCATGGCGGCCAAGAAGAAGCCGCTCGAGACGTGGGCGCTCTCCGACATCGGCGTCGAGGCCGACCAGGTCGGGCTGTCCGCCTCCTGGACGGCCGTCGAGGGCACCGAGGCCCGCCCGCCCCGTACGCAGGGCGAGATCGTCACCGACGAGGACGGCAGCGGCGCCACGGCGCTCGTCGACTTCCTCGCGTCGAAGAAGTTCATCTGAGCAGGCGAGGAGAACTACGACATGTCTGAGATCCTGGTTCTCGTCGACCACGTCGACGGCGCCGTCCGCAAGCCCACCCTGGAGCTGCTGACCCTGGCCCGCCGCCTCGGCGAGCCGTCGGCGGTGTTCATCGGCGACGCCTCGCAGGGCGCCGACACGCTGGCCAAGCACGGGGCGGAGAAGATCTACGTCGTCGACGACGCGGAGATCAAGCCCTACCTGGTCGCTCCCAAGGCCGAGGCCCTGCAGCAGCTGGTCGAGAAGACCGGCGCCGCCGCGGTGCTGATCCCGAGCTCCGCCGAGGGCAAGGAGATCGCCGGTCGCCTGGCGATCAAGATCGGCTCCGGCGTCATCACCGACGCGGTCGATATCACCAGCGACGGCGGTACGCCGGTCGCGACCCAGTCGGTCTTCGCCGGCAACTTCACCGTCACCGGCAAGGTCACCAAGGGCACCCCGATCATCACGGTCAAGCCCAACTCCGCCGCTCCGGAGGAGGTCGGCGCCGCCGGCACCCAGGAGCAGGTCAGCGTGACCATCTCCGACGCCGCGAAGACCGCGAAGGTGATCAAGTCCGAGCCGCGCAAGGCGACCGGGCGCCCCGAGCTCACCGAGGCCGCGATCGTGGTCTCCGGTGGCCGTGGCACCGGTGGCGACTTCGCCCCGGTCGAGGGCTTCGCCGACGCGCTCGGTGCGGCGGTCGGCGCCTCCCGCGCCGCCGTCGACTCGGGCTGGATGCCGCACGCCTTCCAGGTCGGCCAGACCGGCAAGACGGTCTCCCCGCAGCTCTACGTCGCCGCGGGCATCTCCGGTGCCATCCAGCACCGGGCCGGCATGCAGACCTCGAAGACGATCGTCGCGATCAACAAGGACGAGGAGGCGCCGCTCTTCGAGCTCGTCGACTTCGGCGTCGTGGGCGACCTGCACAAGGTCCTGCCCGCCGCGACCGAGGCCGTCAACGCGCGCAAGGGCTGAGCACTTCCTGACCAGCCAGCAGCACCCGGTCCAGACCGCCGGCTCCCACCCCGCTCCGGGGCGGGGGTCGGCGGTCTGGCTCGTGCTGGGCGGGATCGTGTCGGTGCAGCTCGGCGCGGCGGTTGCCAAGCACCTGTTCACCGAGATCCCGCCGACCGCGATGGTCTGGCTGCGCCTGCTGACCTCCGCCGTCGTGCTGCTGGTGCTGGTCCGGCCGCGGGTGCGCGGCCGCAGCCGGCCCGACTGGGGGCTGGTCCTCGCCTTCGGGCTGGCCCTGATGAGCATGAACTGGCTCATCTATCTCTCCTTCGCCCGCATCCCGCTCGGCGTCGCGGTGGCGATGGAGTTCCTCGGTCCGCTCGTGCTGGCGGTGGTGATGTCGCGGCGAGCGCGCGACCTGGCCTGGATCGCGCTCGCCGGCCTCGGTGTCGCCCTGCTCGGCGTGGAGCGCGCCGAGCTCGACCCCTGGGGCGTCGGGTTCGCTCTGCTCGCCGGGGTCGCCTGGGCGACCTACATCCTGCTCAGCGCCCGTACGGGTCGCCGCTGGGAGGGGCTCACCGGGCTCGCCCTCGCCTCCGGCGTGGGAGCGGTCGTCCTGGCCGCGCCGGCCATCGCGGCCGGCGGGGATGCGCTGCTCGACCCGCGCATCCTGCTGCTCGGGCTGCTGGTCGGGGTGCTGTCGTCGGTCATCCCCTACAGCTGCGAGCTCATGGCCCTGCGGGTGCTGCCCGAGCGGGTCTTCTCGGTGCTGATGAGCCTCGAGCCGGCCGCTGCGGCGCTGGCCGCGGCGATCGTCCTGCAGGAGTTCCTGACCCCCTGGCAGCTCGTGGCCGTCGCCAGCGTGGTCGCCGCGAGCGTCGGTGCGACCCGTAGCGCGGCGCCCGTGCGGGAGGTCCACCCGTGACCCGCTCCCGGATCCTCCTCCTGCTCGCGGCGGTGCCGCTCGCACCGGCGATCGTGCTCACGGTGCTCGCGTTCCGGCCGTCCTCGTTGACGCCCCTGGTGCTGCTGACCTCGTTCGTGCCGTACGCCGGCCTGCTCTACCTGGTCGCCCTCGTCCTCGCGACCGCCGCCGTGGTGCTCGCCCGCGCGCCGCACCAGCGCCGTACGCCGTTCCTGGTCGCGGTGGCCCTGGTGGCGCCGTTGGCACTGCACGGGTGGTGGTACGTCGACGCCGGCCGCGCCGTCGACGAGCCGATCCACGGCCCGATGACGGTGATGACGCTCAACCTGCGGCTCGGCAACGGCGATCCGGAGCGCGTGGTCGAGCTGGTGGAGGCCAACGACGTCGACGTCCTCGCCCTGGTCGAGGTCACGCCCGCGGCGCGCACCGCGCTGGAGGGGGCCGGCCTGCTCCAGCGGCTCGCCTACGTCGCGGGGGAGGAGGGCCCCGGGGCGAGCGGCACGCTGCTGCTCTCGCGGTTCCCGCTCTCCGACGTGGAGCGGGTGCCGACGGCCCTGGGCACCTGGGCGGCCACGGTGACCACGCCGGGCCAGCGGGCGATCGGCGTCATCGCCGCCCACACCATCCGTCCGCAGGACGGGGTCGAGCGTTGGTACGCCGAGCACGCCCGGCTGCGCACCGCCGCGCGGGTCCGCATCGAGGACGGTCCCGGCACGGTCGTGGTGCTGGGCGACCTCAACGCCACCCCCGACCACGAGGTGCTCGACGACCACGCCGACGCGGGCCTGCGGCGCGCGGCGCGACTGACCGGAGACGCCCACCAGCCCACCTGGCCGGCCGAGGGTCACGTACGCCTGCTCGGGATCCCGGTCCCCTCGCTGCTGACCATCGACCACGTGCTCCTCGGTCCGGGCCTGACCGCCTCGTCGACCGCCACCGCGACCGTGGCCGGCACCGACCACCGGGCACTGGTCGCCCGGGTGGGGCGGACGCCGATGCCGGCGCCGTAGGCTGGGCACGTCATGGAGGCCGTCTATCTCGACCACGCGGCGACGACGCCTATGGTCCCCGAGGCCATCGCCGCGCTCACCGAGCAGCTCACGCGCACGGGCAACGCGTCGTCGCTGCATGCCGCCGGCCGGGCCGCTCGCCGGGTGGTGGAGGAGTCCCGGGAGCGCATCGCCGCGGTCCTGGGCGCCCACCCGGGGGAGGTGGTGTTCACCTCCGGCGGCACCGAGGCCGACAACCTGGCGCTCAAGGGGTTGTTCTGGCGGGCGCGGGCCGCCGATCCCCGACGCACCCGCGTGCTGGTCAGCGCGATCGAGCACCACGCCGTCCTCGACCCGGCGCTGTGGCTGGCCGAGCACGAGCACGCGCAGGTCGAGCTCCTGCCCGTCGACACCGACGGCCGGCTGCGCATCGATGCCCTGGCCGAGGCGCTGGCCGCCGATCCCGGCTCCGTGGCGGTCGTCTCGGTGATGGCGGCCAACAACGAGGTCGGCACCCTCCAGCCGGTCGCCGAGGTCGTGGAGCTGGCGCGCGCGCAGCAGATCCCGGTGCACGTGGACGCGGTGCAGGCGGCCGGACACCGCGCGATCGACTTCGCCGGGTGCGGGGCCGACGCGCTGACCGTCACCGGCCACAAGCTCGGGGGTCCGTACGGCGTGGGCGCGCTGCTGTTGCGCCGCGGGCTGGACGCGACCGCCCTGCTGCACGGGGGCGGCCAGGAGCGCGACGTGCGCTCCGGCACCCTCGACCCGCCGGCGATCGCCGCGTTCGCGGCCGCGCTCGTCCTCGCCGAGGAGCGGCGTACGCACGAGACCGCGCGGCTCGAGGCGCTCCGCACCCGGCTGGTCGACGGCATCCTCGCCCGCGTGCCCGACGCGCGCGTGAACGGCGACCCCGACCCGGCCGGGCGGCTGCCGCACATCGCCCACCTGAGCTTCCCCGGGTGCGAGGGCGACTCACTGCTGATGCTGCTCGACGCACAGCAGATCGCCTGCTCGACCGGATCGGCGTGCTCCGCCGGCGTCCCGCAGGCCTCCCATGTGCTGCTCGCCATGGGGCGCGAGGAGGACGAGGCCCGCAGCTCGCTGCGGTTCTCCCTGGGCCACACCTCCACCGGGGCCGACATCGACCGGGTGCTCGCGGAGATCGTCCCCGTCGTCGAGCGGGCACGCGCGGCCGGCGCCCTGTCAGCGGCCCGTCGGAGCCTGCGATGAGCGCCCCGCTGCGGGTCGTCGCGGCGATGTCGGGCGGGGTCGACTCCGCGGTCGCCGCCGCGCGGGCCAAGGACGCCGGGCACGACGTCACCGGCATCCACCTGGCGCTGTCACGCAACCCGAAGTCCTACCGCAGCGGCGCTCGCGGCTGCTGCACGATCGAGGACGCCAATGACGCGCGCCGGGCGGCCGATCTGATCGGGATCCCGTTCTACGTCTGGGACCTCAGCGACCGGTTCCATGAGGACGTCGTCGAGGACTTCCTCGACGAGTACGCCGCCGGCCGGACCCCCAATCCCTGCCTGCGCTGCAACGAGAAGATCAAGTTCGCCGCGGTCCTGGAACGGGCGCAGGCACTCGGCTTCGATGCGGTGGTCACCGGGCACTACGCCCGCCTCGAGCCGACCCCGGAGGGCATCCCGGCGCTGCACCGCGCCGACGACCTGGCCAAGGACCAGTCCTACGTGCTGGGCGTCCTCACGGCCGAGCAACTGGCCGGGGCGCTGTTCCCGCTCGGCGACACCACCAAGGACAAGGTGCGCGAGGAGGCTGAGCGGCGCGGGCTCACGGTGGCCCACAAGCCCGACAGCCACGACATCTGTTTCATCAGCGACGGCGACACCGGCGGCTGGCTCGCCGAGAAGCTCGGCGACCGCGCGCCCAACGAGGGTGGGCCCATCGTCGACGGCACGACCGGCGAGGAGCTGGGCCGGCACGAGGGCACCTACCGCTACACGATCGGGCAGCGCCGCGGCCTGCGTCTGGGACGCCCCGCGCCCGACGGCAAGCCGCGGTTCGTGCTCGACATCGAGCCGGTCTCGGGCACCGTCACCGTCGGCCCGCGTGAGGCGCTCACCGTCGACCGGCTCACGGCCGACCGCATCCGCTGGTGCGGGCCGCCGCTGACCGGCCCGCTGGAGGGCACCGTGCAGCTGCGGGCCCACGGGGCCGAGCACCGCGCGCGGGTCGGGGTCGACGGCGCCCTGCTCCACGTCGACCTGCGTGACCCGGCCGACGGGATCGCCCCCGGTCAGGCGGTCGTGGTCTACGACGGCACCCGGGTCGTGGGGTCGGCGACGATCGTGGAGACCGGGCGTGGCTGAGGCCACCGGCATCGGATCCCACTCCGGCACCGACGAGCCCGCCTTCGCCGAGGCGCTGCGCGTCGTGGTCGGTGAGCTCGGGCCGGACGAGCGTGGCGTGCCGTACCTGCCGGAGGTGCCCGGTCGCGGGGCGCACGCGATGGTGACGGGCCGGGCGACGGCGATCTGGGCCGAGCTCGGCGCCGACCTGCAGCCGGCCGGCTGGCGGCTCACCGGCGGGGGCGGTGGGATCGACCAGCGGCGCGCGCGGTCGCTGCTCGCCCAGGACCTCGACCGGCTCGAGGAGCAGGCCCAGGGGTACGCCGGGCGGCTCAAGGTCCAGGTGGGCGGACCCTGGACCCTCGCCGCCACCGTCGAGCGCCCGCGGGGCGACCGGGTGCTCGCCGACCACGGCGCGCGCCGCGATCTGGCCGAGGCGCTGGCGGAGGGGGTGCGTGGGCACGTCGCCGACGTGCGGCGTCGCGTCCCGGAAGCCCGCCTGATCGTCCAGGTCGACGAGCCCGCGCTCCCGGCCGTCCTGGCCGCCCGCGTCCCCACCGCCTCGGGCTGGGGCAAGCACCGCGCGGTCGACCGGCCCGAGGCGAGCGCGGCCCTGGAGGGCGTGCTCCGCGCGATCGAGGAGTCCGGGGCCGAGCCGTGGGTGCACTGCTGCGACGGCGACGTCCCGGCCGACCTGCTCGTCGGTGCCGGCGCGCGCGGACTGCTGGTCGACCTCGGGGTGCTCGCGCCGACGGCGTACGACGCCCTCGCCCAGCTGGTGGAGGACGGCGGGACGGTCGGTCTCGGCGTCGTGCCGACGACCGGCGACGTGCCGGCGGGGGGTGCGGCGGCCGAGCGGGTGCTGCGCTTCGCCGAGATGCTGGGACTCGATCCCGAGGAGGTCACCGACCGGTGGGTGGTGACCCCCGCCTGCGGGCTCGCGGGTCGGTCGCCGGCCGAGGCGCTGACGAGCCTGCGGGCGTGTCGACAGGCGGCGTCCGACCTGCCCTGAATGTGCAGGTTCGTGCAGTGCACAGGGGTGCAGGCGGCAGGCGTTGAGTTCCGGGTGGCTCGCGGGCCACTCTGGTCTCGCAACGGTGTTATGACAGGGGCACTGTTCCACAGGTCCGGGTCGCGGTGGAGAGGACTGGCTCCATCGCGGCCCGGACCTCTGTGTCTGTCCTCGATGTCTGTCCTCGATGTGTCGCAGGCCCTGTCGGAGGCGTGCGCTTGAATGACTCCATGAGCGAGTCGCCCGAGGTCCCGCCCGCCCCGCCCGAGGCCCGCGAGGAGCACCGACAGCTCGTCGAGGACGTCGAGGAGGCCCGCTGGCGCTACTACGTGCTCGACTCCCCGACGCTCTCCGATGCCGACTTCGACCAGCGGATGCGGCGCCTCGAGGAGCTCGAGGAGGCCCACCCCGACCTGCGTACGCCCGACTCGCCGACGCAGAAGGTCGGCGGGGCGGTGTCGACCGAGTTCACCCCGGTCGACCACCTCGAGCCGATGATGAGCCTCGACAACGTCTTCTCCTTCGAGGAGCTCGAGGCCTGGGCCGCCCGGCTGGCCCGCGACGGGGTGGTCGACCCGGCCTACCTGTGCGAGCCGAAGGTCGACGGGCTCGCCGTCAACCTGCTCTACGAGCGCGGCCGGCTCGTCCGGGCCGCCACCCGCGGCGACGGACGCACCGGCGAGGACGTCACCCCCAACGTCCGGACCATCGACGCCGTGCCACACCGCCTGGCCGAGTCCGAGGAGTTCCCGGTGCCCGCGCTCGTCGAGGTGCGCGGCGAGGTGTTCCTCCCGGTGGAGGCCTTCGAGCGGCTCAACGTCGCCATGACCGAGGCCGGCAAGCCGGTCTTCGCCAACCCCCGCAACGCGGCCGCCGGCTCGCTGCGGCAGAAGGACCCCCGGGTCACCGCGACCCGCGCGCTGGGGATGGTCTGCCACGGCATCGGCGCGCGCGAGGGGTTCGAGCCCAGGGCGCAGTCGCAGGCGTACGCCGCCCTCGCGGCCTGGGGTCTGCCGGTCTCCTCCCGGGTGCGGGTGGTCGAGTCGCTGGAGCAGGTGCGGGAGTTCATCGCGACCTACGCCGAGCAGCGCCATGACGTCGAGCACGAGATCGACGGGGCGGTGGTCAAGGTCGACGACACCGGCCTGCAGCGCCGGCTGGGCTTCACCAGCCGCGCCCCGCGCTGGGCGGTCGCCTACAAGTACCCGCCCGAGGAGGTCAACGCCAAGCTGCTGCGTATCGAGGTCAACGTCGGCCGCACCGGCCGGGTCACGCCGTACGCCGTGATGGAGCCGACGCGGGTCGCCGGGTCCACGGTGGAGAACGCCACCCTGCACAACGCCCACGAGGTCAAGCGCAAGGACGTGCGGCCCGGCGACACTGTGGTGCTGCGCAAGGCCGGTGACGTGATCCCCGAGGTCGTCGGACCGGTGCTGCCGTTGCGCCCCGAGGGGCTGGCCGAGTGGGTGATGCCCACGCACTGCCCCGCGTGCGGCACCGAGCTCGCCCAGCAGAAGGAGGGCGACAAGGACCTGCGCTGTCCCAACCACGAGGAGTGCCCCGCCCAGGTGCGCGAGCGGGTCTTCCACGTCGCCGGCCGCGGCGCGTTCGACATCGAGGGCCTGGGCTACGAGGCGGCCACCGCGTTGCTCGACGCCGGCGTGATCCGCAACGAGGGCGATGTGTTCGACCTCGACGAGGACAAGCTGCTGCGCACGGAGCTCTTCACCCGGGCCGCGACGAAGGCCGAGCGCGCCGACGGGGCGGGGGAGCGGGTGCTGTCGGCCAACGGCCGCCGGCTCCTCGACCACCTCGACCAGGCCAAGTCGGTCCCGCTGTGGCGGGTGCTGGTGGCGCTGTCGATCCGGCACGTCGGACCGACCGCCGCGCGCGCCCTGGCGACGAAGTTCGGCTCGATGGAGGCGATCGTCGCCGCCGACGAGGCCGCGCTGGCCGACACCGAGGGCGTGGGCCCCACGATCGCCGCGTCGGTGCGCCGCTGGCTCGACGACGAGGGCGCGGGCTGGCACCGGGAGATCCTGGAGAAGTGGGAGCGCGCCGGCGTCACGATGGCCGATGAGCGCGACGCCTCGATCACCCCGACCCTGGAGGGCCTGACGATCGTCGTCACCGGCTCGCTGGAGAACTTCACCCGCGACTCGGTGAAGGAGGCGATCATCGTGCGCGGCGGCAAGGCGTCGGGGTCGGTGTCGAAGAAGACCGACTACGTGGTGGTGGGCGACGCCCCCGGTTCGAAGGCCGCCAAGGCCGAGGAGCTCGGCGTGCGCATCCTCGACGAGGGGGAGTTCGAGCGGCTCCTCGCCGGGGGCCCCGCGGCGCTGGAGTGAGTCACCGCGGGTCCTAGGATGAGCGTCGGTCCGTACGCCGTCCCCGACCCCAGGAGCGCCTGCGCATGTCCGACATCACCCGTGACGAGGTGGCCCACCTGGCCGACCTCGCGCGGATCGACCTCTCCGAGGCCGAGATCGACAAGCTGGCCCCCCAGCTCGCGGTCATCCTCGAGGCGATCGACTCCATCGCCGACGTCGCGACCGACGACATCCCGCCGACCTCGCACGCCGTCCCGCTGACCAACGTCTTCCGCGAGGACGTCGTCCGGCCCGGCCTGACCGCCGAGCAGGCGCTGGCCGGTGCGCCGGCGACCGAGGACCAGCGGTTCCTGGTGCCGCGGATCCTGGGGGAGGACTGACATGAGCGACCTGACCAGGCGTTCCGCCGCCGAGCTCGCCGCCGCGCTCGCGGACGGCGAGACCTCGTCGGTGGCGCTGACCCGGGCCCACCTGGACCGCATCGCCGCCGTCGACGGCGCCGTCCACGCCTATCTGCACGTCGATGCCGAGGGCGCGCTCGCCGCGGCCCGGGAGTCCGACGAGCGCCGCGCGCGCGGCGAGTCGGCCTCGCGACTCGACGGCGTGCCGATCGCGGTCAAGGACGTGCTGACCACCGTCGGCATGCCCACCACCTGCGGCTCGCGCATCCTCGAGGGCTGGGTCCCGCCGTACGACGCCACCGTGGTCGCGCGGCTGCGCGCCGGCGGCCTCCCGCTGCTGGGCAAGACCAACATGGACGAATTCGCGATGGGCTCCTCCACCGAGCACTCGGCCTACGGCCCCACCCACAACCCGTGGGACCTCGAGCGGATCCCGGGCGGCTCCGGCGGCGGGTCCGCGGCGGCGGTCTCGGCGTTCGCAGCGCCCCTGGCGCTCGGCACCGACACCGGCGGCTCGATCCGTCAGCCCGCCGCCGTCACCGGCTCGGTCGGGGTGAAGCCGACCTACGGCGGCATCTCCCGCTACGGCCTGGTCGCGATGGCCAATTCCCTCGACCAGGTCGGCCCGGTCACCCGGACCGTGCTCGACGCGGCGCTGCTGCACGAGCTGATCGGTGGGCACGACCCGCTCGACTCGACCTCGATCGACCAGCCCGTGCCCGACGTCGTCGGCGCCGCCGAGCAGGGCGCGACCGGCGACCTGCGCGGCCTGCGGGTCGGCGTGGTGAAGGAGCTGACCGGCGAGGGCTACCAGGCCGGGGTGCAGCAGCGCTTCGACGAGACGGTGGCGCTGCTGGTCGAGGCGGGCGCGGAGGTCGTCGAGGTCTCCTGCCCGCACTTCGTGCACGCGCTGGCGGCCTACTACCTGATCATGCCGAGCGAGGCGTCCTCCAACCTCGCGCGGTTCGACGCGATGCGCTACGGCCTGCGGGTCGAGCCCGAGGGCGTCGAGGCGCCCAGTGCCGAGGAGGTCATGCGCGCGACCCGCGACGCGGGCTTCGGCGACGAGGTCAAGCGCCGCATCATCCTGGGCACCTACGCGCTCTCCAGCGGCTACTACGACGCCTACTACGGCCGGGCCCAGCAGATCCGTACGCTGATCAGCCGCGACTTCGCCGCGGCGTTCGAGCAGGCCGACGTGCTGGTCTCGCCCACCGCGCCGACCACGGCGTTCAAGCTCGGCGAGAAGCTCGATGACCCGCTGGCGATGTATCTCAACGACCTGGCGACGATCCCCGCCAACCTCGCCGGGGTGCCGGGCATCTCGGTGCCGGCCGGACTCGCCGACGGCCTGCCGGTGGGCTTCCAGGTGCTCGCCCCGGCGCTTGCCGACGACCGGGTCTACCGAGTCGGCGCGGCCGTCGAGACCGCGTTGACCGGCCGGTGGGGCGGTCCGCTGCTCGACCAGGCTCCCGCTCTGCCGACCACGGAGGTGGCGCGATGATGGACTTCGACGAGGCCCTCGAGCAGTTCGACCCCGCCCTCGGCCTCGAGGTGCATGTCGAGCTCAACACCGCGACCAAGATGTTCTGCGGGTGCCCGGCAGCGTTCGGCGGCGAGCCGAACACCCACGTCTGCCCGACCTGCCTGGGGTTGCCCGGATCGATGCCGGTCGTCAACGGCAAGGCGGTCGAGTCGGCGATCCGGATCGGGCTGGCCCTGAACTGCTCGATCGCCGAGTGGTGCCGCTTCGCCCGGAAGAACTACTTCTATCCGGACATGCCGAAGAACTTCCAGACCTCGCAGTACGACGAGCCGATCGCCTTCGACGGCTACCTCGACGTCGACGTCGAGGGGGAGACGTTCCGGGTCGAGATCGAGCGTGCCCACATGGAGGAGGACACCGGCAAGTCCACCCACGTGGGGGGTACGACCGGGCGCATCCACGGCGCGGAGTACTCGCTGGTCGACTACAACCGCGCGGGCATCCCGCTGATCGAGATCGTCACCCGGCCGATCGTGGGCGCGGGCGTGAAGGCGCCGCTGGTGGCGCGGGCGTACGTGCAGCAGCTGCGGGACCTGATCCTCGCCCTCGGCGTCTCCGAGGCACGGATGGACCAGGGCAACCTGCGTGCCGATGTGAACCTCTCGCTGGCGCCGAAGGGATCCGACCGGCTCGGGACGCGGTCGGAGACCAAGAACGTCAACTCCTTCCGCTCCGTGGAGCGGGCGGTGCGCTACGAGATCTCCCGGCACGCCGCGATCCTCGCGGCGGGCGACGCCGTGGTGCAGGAGACCCGGCACTGGCACGAGGACACCGGCATCACCACCTCGGGCCGGGAGAAGTCCGACGCGGAGGACTACCGCTACTTCCCCGAGCCCGACCTGGTGCCGGTGGCGCCGTCGGCGCAGTGGGTGGAGGAGCTGCGCGGGACCCTGCCGGAGAACCCGACCGCCAAGCGCGCCCGGCTGCAGGCCGAGTGGGGCTTCTCCGACCTGGAGATGCGCGACACCGTCGGTGCCGGTGCGCTCGGGCTGGTCGAGGAGACCATCACCGCGGGCGCGGCGCCGCAGGCGGCCCGCAAGTGGTGGCTCTCCGAGTTGGCGCGGCGCGCCAACGAGGAGGGCGTCGAGTTGAGCGATCTGGCCATCACCCCGGCCCAGGTCGCCCGGATCCAGGCGCTGGTCGACGAGGGCAAGGTCAACGACAAGCTCGCCCGGCAGGTCTTCGACGGCGTCCTCGCCGGCGAGGGCGAGCCCGACGCGGTGGTCGAGGCGCGCGGCCTGGCGATCGTCTCCGACGACGGCGCGCTGTCGGCGGCGGTCGACGACGCGATCGCGGCCAACCCCGACGTCGCGGAGAAGATCCGCGGCGGCAAGGTGGCCGCGGCCGGTGCACTGATCGGTGCGGTGATGAAGCAGATGCGCGGTCAGGCCGACGCCGGCCGGGTCCGCGAGCTGATCCTGGAGAAGCTCGGGGCCGGCGAGGGCTGATAGCCTGACCGGGCTCCGTCCGGAGCAGACAACACCACACCAGCACACGCCCGTGGCGGGGGAAGCCGGTCGAAGTCCGGCGCTGACCCGCAACCGTAGGTGGGGCCACGACCCCACGAGCCGGAACGCCTGTCACGGACGCGTCCTCAACCCACGCTGTCGCGGAACGCAGCGGAGGAACCTTGCAGCCATTCGGCAGGGAACCCCCGCTGCACTTGCAGCGGGAAGGAATCCCTGTGTCCCACTCCCTTCGCTCTCCAGGAGCGCGCGTCCGGCGCGCCGGAGTCGCGGCCGTCGCCGCCTCCGTCGCCCTCACCGGTGCCCTCGCCGGAGGCGTGATCGCTCCGGCCTCGGCCGACCCCGTCACCCCACCGTCGTCGGCCGACCCGGGCCCGGCCGCTGCTGCCGCCGGGTGGTTGGCCGGTGAGCTGGACGACGACGGTCTGCTGACCTACGACTCGGGGTTCGGTGACTTCACCGACGTCGGGTTGAGCCTGGACGCCGGGTTCGCCCTGTCCGCGGCCGGCGGACGCACCGGTGCGGTCGCCTCGATCCTGGCCGGACTGGAGAGCTCGCTCGACTCCTACATCGGCGAGGACGGGGAGGAGTACGCCGGTGCCACCGCGAAGGCGGCGGCGTTCGTCCAGGAGACCGGCAACGACGCGGCAACGGAGCTCCCGGTCGACCTGGTCGAGCGGCTCGAGGGACGGGTCCTGACCGAGTCCCCGGTGACCGGTCGACTGGCCGACCAGAGTCAGTGGGGGGACTACGCCAACACCATCGGGCAGATCTTCGCCGCGCGCGTCCTCACGACGGCGGGATCCGACCTCGCCGACGAGGTCACCGGCTTCCTGCTCGACCAGCAGTGCGAGGCCGGCTACTTCCGGCTCTACTTCGCCGATCCGGACGCGGCGGGTCAGACCTGTGACGACGCGCCGCCGGCGGGGGCCCCGACGGCCGACACCACCGCGTTGGCGGTGCTCCAGCTCTCCGCCATCGAGGAGCCGACCACCGAGGTCGTCGAGGCGATCGACGACGCGGTCGCGTGGATGCTGACGCAGCAGCGAGCCGGAGGGGGCTTCCACGACAACGGCGTGCTCAACGCCAACACCACGGGTCTAGCCGGATGGGCGCTCGGGGTCGCGGGTGAGGACGCCGCAGCGGGCCGGGCCGCCGGCGTGCTGCGCGCGCTGCAGGCGGCGACGATCCCACCGTGCACCGACGCGCTCGAGCCCGACCGCGGCGCCGTCGCCCTCGACCCGGCGGCTCTTGCGGCGGGTCGCAAGGACGGCATCACCCCTGCCACGCGCGGGCAGTGGCTGCGCGCCACCGCACAGGCACTGCCCGCGCTCGCCTGGGCTCCGTCCGGTCGGACCGTGTCCCTGCGAGTGCCCGAGTGGGCACGCGCGGGCCGCACCGTCGCCGTCCGCGCCACCGGCTTCGCGCCGGGGGAGACCGTGTGCGTCCAGGTCGGCGCACGCGAGCGTCAGGTGACGGCGACGGTCGGCGGCGTGGTCCGCGCGGTCGTGCCCGTCCAGGCGAAGCCCGCTCGTCGCATCGTCCGCGTGGTCGGTGACTCCGGCGCGCAGGCACAGACCCGGGTGAAGGCGATCAAGGCCAAGAAGCTGCGGGTGCAGGTCGCCAAGCGCCCGCTGCGCGCCGGCGCCGTCCAGCGGATCGTGGTCCGGGGTCTGGCCGCCGGTGAGCCCGTGCGGGTGTTCGTCCGCGGCAAGCGGGTCGCCGCGGGCGAAACCGGACCGAAGGGTGCCTTCCAGAAGCGGGTCCGGATCCGGAAGACCGGGCCCGCGCGGGTGCGCGCCGTGGGCCAGTTCCCGAAGCTGCGGAGGGGCGCCGCCGCGTTCCGCGTGGTGCGCTGACATGCGCGCCATGCTCCGTGGGTTCGCCGTTGCCGCCGCGACCGTCCTGGTCGCGGCGGCGACAGCCGTGCTGCCCACCGCTCCGGCCCACGCCGCGCTGTGCGGCGGGTCCGGGGTGAACGTCATCGCCAGCTTCGGTGCGCTCGGAGGCGGGACGCAGACGGGTTGCGCCGCGAGCGGCGGCGGGTCGTCGGCGTGGCAGATCTCGGTGGCTGCCGGGTTCCCGCTGGAACAGCCTCAGCGGCAGCCCGGGTTCGTCTGTCGCGTGCGCGGCCTGCCCACCAAGGCCGACGAGCCGTGCGTCAACACGCCGCCGGCCGACGCCTACTGGGGGTTGTTCTGGTCCGACGGCAAGAGCGCCACCTGGCACTACTCGACGCTCGGGGCGGCTGCGCTGAAGGTTCCCGAGGGTGGCTCCGTGGGCTGGGCGTGGCAGGACGGCGGGGCACGCGACCTCCCCGCGATGGCGCCACCGGTCGCGGCCAAGGAGCCGGCGCCGGCGCCGGCGACGAAACCGGCACCGAAGCCGAAACCGAAGCCGAAGCGGGGTCCGCGAACCCCGGCGCCCGCCCCAGCCACGCAGGGCGGGTCGACGACTGGAGCCGAGCCGGCCCCGTCGGAAGCCGCCGCGCCGACTGCCGCGTCAGACCCGGAGCCGAAGGCCCGCGCTGATCGCCGCAAGGCGCGGGCAGGGCGGCCGAAGACGGCGAGCACACCGGGCGCGACACCGACCGATCCCGCCGCAGCGGACGAACCCGCCGAGACGGACGAAGCCGCCGAGACGGACGAGCCGCTGGCCGTCGACGACGACACCGCGCTGACCGCCGGCGACGGGCCCGCCGACCCGGGCGGCCTGCCTTGGTGGGTGCCGGTCGGACTGGTCGTCGTGCTCGGCGCGGGAGCGGTCATCGCCGTACGCCGTCGCGGGGTGGGGTCCAGCACGCAGTGACCGGACGATGAGCGCCAGGGTGCGGCTGCCGCGCGAGCTGCACCCGGTCGCCTGGTGGATCTGGGCGATCGGGGTCGCGGCGGCGGCCTCGTTCACGACGAACCCGTTCGCGCTGCTGCTGATGGTCGCAGCGGTCGCGTGGGTGGTCGCCGCGCGTCGCGGCGACCACCCGTGGGCGCGGTCGTTCCGGATCTACCTGTGGTTCGGCCTGGCAGTCGTGGTGCTGCGGGTGGTGTTCCGCGTCCTGCTCAGCGGCGGCATGGGCACGGTGGTGTGGTTCGAGCTGCCCGAGGTCCCGCTGCCGGACTGGGTGGCGGGGGTGACGTTGCTCGGACCGGTGACGCGGGAATCCGTGCTGGCGGGGCTGTACGAGGGCATGCGGCTGGCGACGATCATCATCTGCGTGGGTGGTGCCAACTCGCTGGCCAACCCCAAGCGGTTGTTGAAGTCGGTGCCGCCCGCGCTCTACGAGGTCGGCACCGCGATCGTGGTGGCCATCACCGTCGTGCCGCAGCTGGCCGACAGCGTCCGGCGGGTCCGGCGCGCGCGGGCGCTGCGGGGGAGCGACCGCGGGCGCGTGCGCGGGCTGCGCCGGATCGTCGTACCCGTGCTCGAGGACGCCCTCAGCCGGTCCCTGCGGCTCGCGGCCGGGATGGACACCCGCGGGTACGGCCGCGCGGGCGAAGCCTCGCCCGGGCAGCGGCGGGTGACGGGGACCCTGATGCTCGTGGGGTTGGTCGGCCTCTGCGTGGGTGTGTACGCCGTGCTGGACCGGACCGCGCCGCGCTACCTGGCGATGCCGATGGTCGTGACCGGCGTCGTGGTCGCGCTGGCCGGCTTCGTCAGCGCCGGACGACGGGTGCGGCGCACGCGGTACCGGCCCGACCGGTGGCGTCCGGCCGAGCTCGGGGTGGCCGCGTGCGGCATCGTGCTCGCCGCCGCCATGATCTGGCTCGCCCGCAGCCAGCCGCTGGTCGCCTACCCCGACCTGCTCGGGACCCCGGTGGTGTCGACGCTCATGCTGGCGGCGATTCTGCTCGCCGCCGCGCCCGGTGTGGTCGCACCACCCGCACCGACCGGGGCGGTGAAGCCGGCGTGATGGAGCTGCGCGGATGCACCTTCGACTACGGCGAGGACAGCCGGCCGATCCTGGACGCCGTCGACCTGACGGTGGAAGAGGGCGAGCTGGTCGTGCTCGCCGGCCGCACCGGCGTCGGGAAGTCGACGCTGCTCGGGCTCGTGAACGGCCTGGTGCCGAAGTTCACCGGCGGGCGATTCCGGGGTGACGTGCTCGTCGACGGCGCGAGCGTGGTGCACCTCCCGCCACGCGAGCGGGCGCACCTGGTCGGCTACGTCGGGCAGGACCCGGCGGCCGGCTTCGTGACCGACACCGTCGAGGAGGAGCTCGCCTACGGGATGGAGCAGCTGGGCTATGACCCGGCGACGATGCGCCGGCGGGTGGAGGAGACCCTCGACCTGCTGGGCATCCCCGAGCTGCGGGCCCGCGACCTGCGCACCCTCTCC